>NZ_JAWLHP010000048.1:0-5754 GCF_041690275.1 Thioalkalivibrio sp. | reverse complement strand
TCCCCGGTGGGCACACTTCGTTTTGCCCACCCTACGGATTTATGAATCGGTTTCGGTCCTTTCGCTGTCCGTCGCAGGGCCGGCGGGGCCGAGCAGCACCACCGCCTCGGCGGCGATCCCCTCGCCGCGGCCGGTGAAGCCGAGGCGTTCCGTGGTGGTGGCCTTTACGTTCACGGCTGACAACGGGAGCCGGCAATCCGCGGCGATGTTGGCCCGCATCGCATCGATATGTGGCGCCATCTTCGGTCGCTGGGCAATCACCACGCTGTCGATATTCACCGGTGCCCAGCCTTCTGCACGCACGCGCGCCAGCACCTCGCTGAGCAATGCGCGGCTGTCGGCGCCCCGGAAGCGTGGATCGGTATCGGGGAAATGCCGACCGACGTCGCCCAGCGCGGCAGCCCCCAGCAGCGCATCGCACAGCGCATGCAGCAGGACGTCTCCGTCCGAGTGCGCGACAAAGCCCTGGCCGTGGGGAATCCTGACTCCGCCGAGCACCAGGTGGTCGCCGGGCCCGAAGGCGTGCACGTCGAAGCCCTGGCCGATCCGCAGATCAACCGCCATCATTCGTTTCCTGGGCCTCGCGCAGCCGCACGTGGCGCAGCAGACCATCCACCAGCACGAACAGCGCCCCGGCCGTCAGCAGGTGCCAGAGCCAGTGTGTGCCAACGACCGCCCACTCGCAGAGCACCAGATCCAGCGCCCGCACCACCAGCGCGAAGGCAAAGAGGACCGCTGCCAGCACCAGGTCCCGCGACAGGCGCCGATCGACCCGGCCGGCCAGGCCGACCGCCACGAGCAGGATGATCAGCATCGGGAGGTAACCCAGGCTGGAGCCGGCCATTGCACCGGGCACCAGGAGGTAGAACAGCAGGAACCCGCCAAGGGTCAACAGCCATGCCACGGTCAGACCCAGCAGCCGGAACCGCGGCACCCGAAACAGGAATGCACTCCAGTACGCGGCCGCAAAGGCCGCAACGGCCGCCACGTCCGCCCAGACCAGCCAGGCGACTCCGCTCGCATGCAGGAGCATGCTGCTCACTCCGACCAGCGCAATCAGGCCGGCGAGCAGGTGCAGGTCCCATTGCTCGCGCCACCGCCCCGGCTCCAGCTGTTTCCAGGCCTGCCAGGAGGCGACCAGGTAGGCAAGACCGGCCACCGTATTCAACGGCTCCGCAAACCAGCCCGGCTCGGTTCGCTCGCAATAGCGACTCATCCCGCACTTCCGGTCACGACCGCCTGCTGTCCCGTCTATTCACGGTGTATGCCGTGCATCAGGGCGGACAGAAAGTCGCCCGCATGGACACCCGGGATGTCGAGACCCAGATCCGTCATCTCGTGGGCAATGTGATCCTGCAGTCTCGCGGTATCGGCCTCCGAGCTCATCGGCAGCGTGACGCCGCGCAGTCTTCCCGCGAGGCGCTCGACACCATCTGCCGGGAACACCGTGAAGTCGCCGGAGAACTCGAGGTCCTCCAGGGCATTGTCGCGGGTGAGCATGCGGACACGGATCAGGCCGCCCGGGGCCTTGTGCATGCCCTCCACCAGATACGTGCCGGCGGCGATCTTGACCCCGGTGCTCACCACGCGGCGCCCCTTCTGATAGACCCATTCGGGGTCCTGCAGCAGGCTGTGCACGCGCTCCAGCGCCTCCTCCTCGGCAGAGGTCAGACGCGATTCCTCGGGCCGGTGCCCCAGGTGTTCCTCGATCGCACCGAGGAACAAAGACTTCACGCGCTCGCGTTCCGGCGGCCGTCCGAGCTCGCGAGTCAGGGTGGTCATATAGTCCTCCATGCCCTGACGGAGCTTGTCGCGGAACTTCTCCGAACTCACCTTCAGACAACGCGCCATCGTGTCCATGTCGAAATCGAACATGAAGCTGCCGACCATCACCGTGGCGTCGTTGATCCGTGCCGAACCGGTGCCGCCGATCTTGCGTCCGTTCACGTGGATGTCGTTCACCGGCCGGAAGACCGCCGGCACCCCGAGGGCCTGGTAGGTGGCCAGCACCGGCGCGATGAAATGCGAGTAGATCGCCTCCACCCGGGCCGGCGCCAGGCGATACGGGTAGACGAAGTGGAAGAACATCTGGTCACGGTTGAGATACACCGCTCCGCCGCCGACGTCGCGCCGGACGATCGGGAGACCGTGGGCCTCGCAGTAGGCGGTATCCACCTCCTGGTCGATGTCCTGATGCAGCCCAACGGAAACGAAGGGGTCGGTCGGGTTCACCAGCGTGACCACCGGGTCGTCGCCCTCCTTCATGCTCTCCGCAACCGCATGGAAGGTGGCCATCGACTCCAGTGGAGGGACGTAACCGACATCGATCACTCGAATTCTATTCATCCAGCATTCCTCAGTCGCTGTTGCCTTCTCAGATAGATCTCCGCAACCTCCAGATCCTCCGGCTGCGTGATCTTGATGTTCATCGGACTGCCTTCCACGATGCGGGGGTGGGCGCCCGCGAACTCCATCGCGCTCGCCTCGTCGGTTACCGCGACCCCCGAGGCCGCGGCCGCATCCAGTGCCTCGCGAAGGGCCTGCAGACGGAACATCTGCGGCGTCAGGGCCCGCCAGACACTGCTGCGGTCCAAGGTGCGCTCCACCCGTTCTCCGGTCCCCGCGAGCTTCAGGGTATCGCTGCTCGGGGCCGCCAGCAGGCCACCGACCGGATCATGCTGCAGCAGGCTGATCAGGCGGTCCAGATCTTCAGGGGGAAGGCAGGGCCGTGCGGCATCATGCACCAGCACCCAGTCTTCCGGTCCGGCTCGCCCGGCCAGGAACTCGAGGCCGTTGCGCACCGAGTCGGCGCGTTCGGCACCGCCTGTCACCAGAAACAGGCGGCCTCCCGCGCTCGGCAGTTCCATCGCGTCGGAGTCGACACCGGATCCGACGACCAGCACCACGCCGCGGATCGCCGGATGTTCGAGGAAGATGCCCAGGGTGTGCTCGAGCACGGACCGCGAGCCAAGCCTCAAGAACTGCTTCGGCCGCTCCGCCCCCATACGCCGTCCGACACCCGCCGCCGGGATCAACGCCCAGAGCGCGGGCGCGCGCCCCTCAGTCATTGCGCGGGTCCTCCGGCTCGACTTGCATCTCCACGCCCGGATCGACCGGCAGGAAGAAGATCTCGTCCTCGCGGATCATGCCCAGGTCCCGCCGCGCGCGCTCCTCGACGGCCTCGCTGCCGCTGCGCAGGTCTTCCACCTCCGCCTCCAGCGCCTGATTCCGGCTGCGCAGCTCCTCGTTCTGGATCTGCTGGAGGCGATTCGCCTCGCGCAACTCCAGGACATCGCGCCAGCTTCCCTCGCCGAACCATAGCGACCACTGCAGGCCGACCAGCGCCGCAAGCAGCAGGCCGAGCAGCCAGCGCATCAGGCCCGGTCCACATGAATGGAGTCAGCCACACCTGCACGCGCGAGGTTCGCGGGTGCGGGATTGGGTCCGCGGCGCCGCAACTCAACCGCGCCGCCAGCCCTGGCCATCCCGATCCGGCGTCGGCAAGCGCATCAGCGGGGGCGCGCCGGAAAGGCGTCGAGACCCGGGTAGCGCGCCCCGGAACCCAGCATCTCCTCGATCCGGATCAGCTGATTGTACTTGGCGACACGATCCGAGCGGGACAGCGAGCCGGTCTTGATCTGGCCCACCCCGCTTGCCACGGCCAGATCCGCGATGGTCACGTCCTCGGTCTCGCCCGAACGGTGAGAGATCACCGCACTGTAACCGGCCTCGCGCGCCATCGCGATCGCCTCCAGGGTCTCGGTCAGGGTCCCGATCTGGTTCACCTTGACCAGGATCGAGTTGGCGACCCCGCGGTCGATGCCGTCCCGCAGGATACGGGTGTTGGTAACGAAGAGGTCGTCCCCGACCAGCTGCACCCGGTCGCCGAGCCTGTCGGTCAGCCGCTTCCAGCCGTCCCAGTCATCCTCGGCCAGGCCGTCCTCGATGGTGAGGATCGGGTACTGGTCGACCCAGTCGGCGAGATAGTCGATGAACTCGTCGGCCGAGAAGTCACGCCCCTCGGAGACCAGGCGATAGCGGCCGTCCCGATAGAACTCGGAGCTGGCGCAGTCCAGGCCGATCCAGATGTCATCGCCGGCCCGAAACCCCGTCTGCTCGATCGCCTCGAGAATCACCTCCACCGCGGCCGCATTGGACGGCAGGTCGGGCGCGAAGCCGCCCTCGTCGCCCACCCCCGTGCTCAGGCCCCGCTGCTGGAGCAGTTTCTTCAGCGCATGGAAGACCTCCGCACCGTAGCGCACGGCCTCGGTCAGGCTGCCGGCACCGACCGGCACGATCATGAATTCCTGCATGTCGACGCTGTTGCTCGCGTGGGCACCGCCGTTGACGATGTTCATCATCGGCACCGGCAGCACCCCGGCATCCGCTCCGCCCAGACTCCTGAACAGCGGTAGTCCGGCCTCCGCAGCGCGCGCATGGGCCAGGGCCAGCGACACGGCCAGCAACGCATTGGCGCCCAGTCGATCCTTGTTCGCCGTACCATCGAGCTCGATCATGCGCCGGTCGGCCGCTTCCTGGTCGGCCTCGGTACCGCGCAGGGCGTCGCGCAGCTCGCCGTTGACATGGGCCACCGCGCGGAGCACGCCCTTGCCGCCATAGCGCGCCCCGCCGTCGCGCAACTCGATCGCCTCCCGGGCGCCGGTCGATGCGCCCGACGGCACCGCCGCGCGGCCACGCGCACCGGTATCGAGGACCACGTCGGCCTCGACGGTCGGGTTACCCCGGGAGTCCACGATCTCCCGGCCATGCACATCGGCAATCAAAGCCATGATTCTCTCCTTGAAGGAGGCGTCCCGGATGCCGTCCGGGACGCCGTCGGAATTCAGGAAATGCGGCCTCAGCCCAGGCCGAACGCCGCTTCCGCGAGCGGGCGCGCCTTCACGGTACGGTCCAGTTCCACGAGCGTCTCCAGCAGGTCCCGCAACAGCGACAGCGGCCACGCATTGGGGCCGTCGGACAGCGCGTGCTCCGGGTCGGGATGGGTCTCCATGAAGACCCCGGACACGCCCGCCGCCACGGCGGCGCGCGCCAGCACCGGCACGAATTCGCGCTGCCCTCCGGAGACCGCCCCGAGGCCGCCCGGCTGCTGCACCGAATGCGTGGCGTCGAAGACCACCGGACAACCCGTCCGGCGCATCACCGCGAGACCCCGCATGTCCGAGATCAGCGTGTTGTATCCGAAGGAGACGCCGCGGTCGCAGACCATGATCTGCTCGTTCCCGGCCTCGCGTGCCTTGGCCACCACGTTGTCCATGTCCCAGGGGGCGAGGAACTGACCCTTCTTGATGTTCACCGGAAGCCCCTGGCGGGCGACATTCTGGATGAAGTTCGTCTGCCGGCACAGGAAGGCCGGGGTCTGCAGCACATCCACCACGTCGGCGACCTCACCGAGCGGGGTGTCCTCGTGCACGTCGGTCAGCACCGGGACATTCAGGGTCTTCCTTACCTTCTCAAGGATCTGCAGGCCCTTATTCATGCCCGGTCCGCGGAAGCTCCGGGTCGAGGAGCGGTTCGCCTTGTCGAAGGAGGACTTGTATATGAACGGAATGCCGAGCCCGGCGGAAATCTCCGCAAGCGTCCCGGCGGTATCCAGCGCGAGCTGCTCGGACTCGATCACGCAGGGGCCCGAGATCAGGAACATTGGACGGTCCGGACCGACCTGGAATCCGCAGAGATCCATGGGCAGGGTCATGCGACAGACTGCTTGGTCAGGGTGGCCTTGGCTTCCTGATA
>NZ_JAWLHP010000047.1:3205-24114 GCF_041690275.1 Thioalkalivibrio sp. | reverse complement strand
GGGCGGGTGTGCACCCGACGGCATTCCCGGGTTCCTTGGGACAGGCCGTAAGAGCCAGTATAGTGTGGGCTGCTTTCCCGGCGCCCCGACCAGCCCGGCCCTCTCCCCGGGCCCGGGCCCGCCATCCGCCCGTTGTCCCGGAACACGCCCATGCAGGATTTCGACCCCAGCGAGTACGACCCGGAGACCGTAGCCGTGCGCGCCGGCTACCGGCGCACCCCGGAGAACGAGCACTCGGAGGCGATCTTTCCGACTTCCAGCTTCGTCTTCGCCAGCGCCGCGGAGGCGGCCGCCCGCTTCGGCGGCGAGGTTCCCGGCAACATCTATTCGCGCTTCACCAATCCCACGGTCAGGGCCTTCGAGGAGCGGCTGGCGGCAATGGAGGGCGGTGCCGCCTGCGTCGCCACCGCTTCCGGGATGGCCGCGATCCTTGCGACGATGATGGGCCTGTTGCGCAGTGGCGATCACGTGGTCTGTTCGCGCTCGGTGTTCGGGACCACCACGGTGCTGCTGAACAACTACATGGCGCGGTTCGGCGTGGAGGTCAGCTACGTGCGGCTGTCAGACCTGTCCGCATGGGCGGAGGCCACCCGGCCGGAGACCTGCCTGTATTTCTGCGAGACGCCATCGAACCCGCTTGGCGAACTCGTCGACATCGAGGCGCTGGCGAAGCTCGCCCACGAACGCGGGCTGCTGCTCGCGGTCGACAACTGCTTCTGCACGCCCGCGCTGCAGCGCCCGCTGGAACTGGGTGCGGACCTGGTGATCCACTCCGCGACCAAGTTCCTGGACGGTCAGGGACGCTGCCTCGGCGGCGCAGTGGTTGGGGATGCCGAGCGGGTGGGCAAGGAGGTCTACGGCTTTCTGCGCAGCGCGGGCCCGACCCTGTCGCCGTTCAACGCCTGGGTCTTCCTGAAGGGTCTGGAGACGCTGCATCTGCGGATGCGCGCGCACAGCGACAACGCGCTCGCGCTTGCGCGCTGGCTTCGGGAGCACCCCGCGGTACATGCGGTGCACTACCCCGGTCTGGAGGAGCATCCGCAGCACGCGCTGGCGGGTATCCAGCAGAGCGGCTACGGGGGTGTGCTGAGCTTCGAGGTGGCGGGTGGTCGCGAGGCGGCCTGGTCGGTGATCGACGGCACCCGGATGCTCTCCATCACCGCGAACCTCGGCGATGCGAAGAGCACGATCACCCATCCGGCCACCACCACGCACGGGCGCCTGAGCCCGGAGCTGCGCGAGGCGCAGGGCATCACCGAGGGACTGGTCCGGGTGGCGGTGGGCCTGGAGTCGGTCGCGGATGTGCAGCGTGACCTGGCGCGGGGGCTGGACCGCCTGAGGTGAGCGTGTCGGGCTCCCTGCTGGACGGTTACCACGCGGCCCTGGCGACCGTGCACGGGGCTGAGGCCGTCGCGCTTGCGCTGGCCGGCGAGGACGCGCCGCAGGGGGCCGTGCACGTGCTGGCGCTCGGCAAGGCGGCCGAGGCGATGCTCGCCGGGGCCGCGAAGGTCTGGGCCGAGCGGATCACCTGCGCGCTCGTGGTGGCCCCCGTGGGTGCGCCTGTCGACGCAACGATTCGGGGTTTCCCGGTGGAGCGCAGGCCCGGCAATCATCCGGTGCCTGGGACGGAGAGCCTGGCAGCGGGGCAGGCGCTGGCCGGTTTTCTTCGCCGGATTCCCGTGGATGATACCCTGCTGGTGCTGCTCTCCGGCGGCGCCTCGGCGCTGGCCGAGCTTCCGCGTTCCGGCGTCGGCCTGCCGCTGTTGCGGGAGCTCAACACCCGGCTGCTCGCGGCCGGGCTGGACATCCGCGTGATGAATGCCCTGCGCGGACGATTTTCGCAGCTGAAGGCCGGGGGAGCGGCCGCCCTGTGTCCCGCCCGCGACATCCGGGTCCTGTTCATCAGCGACGTGCCGGGGGATGCCCCGGCATCAGTCGGGTCGGGACCCTTCTGGGCGCCGGCCCCCGGCGCGGCCGACGTGGTTCCCGATCTCGACTGGCCGGAGCTGCAGCAATGGCTGGAGCGGTTCGAGCCGCCGAGGCCTGCGGAGCGGCGGCCCGTGCACCGGCTGGTTGCCGGCAATGCGGATGCCCGTCGGGCAGTGACACGGGCAGCGGCGGAGGCGGGTCGGCAGGCCTGGGATCACGGGCTGTTCCCGGCGCTTGCCGGAACAGCACTGGCGTCCCGTCTGGTCCGCTTTCTGCGCGCGGCGCCTGCCGGTGTGCACGTCTGGGGCGGCGAGGCCCCGGTCCGCCTGCCGGCGGTGGCGGGGCGCGGTGGGCGGGCGCAGCACCTGGCCGCCCTGATCCTGCTGCTGTGGATGGCCCGCGGCTGGCCACGCGGGATCGAGCTGCTCAGCGCCGCGACCGACGGCGTGGATGGCAACAGCGGGGTCGCCGGCGCGTGGTTCGCTGACCGTTGCCCCGATGCCGGCGCGGACGCCGGCGTCCGCTCGCGCCTGCGGCAGGCCCTGCGGGGGGCGGATACCGCCGCGTTCTGGAGGTCGCTGGGTCAGACGGTACCGGGAACGACGACCGGGACCAATGTGATGGACCTGTTGATCGTCAGGCTTGGGCCGCCTTCCAGCGCTCCGGGGACAGGCCCGGGATCCGTCAGACGGCCCTCCGGTGTACACGCGATGGCCCTGCGGGCCCTGAAGATCCGCGATCCGCAAAGGAAGTGCGAGTGCGTGCAGCGCCTGCTGGCGGCCTGGCGCGCGGGAGGTCTGAGGGTGGATCCAAGCGATCCGCCTCCGGTCCGGATCGAGATTCCCGGGCGCCCCGGTCGGCCGGAGCTGGTGCGGCCGCAGGACCTGCCCCGCCGGGGGCTGCACACCCTGCGGGGCAGACAGGCCCTGCTGCATGCGGTCACCCACATCGAGTTCAACGCGATCAATCTGGCACTGGACGCGGTGTACCGCTTCCGGGGGCTGCCGGCGGAATACGTCAGCGACTGGCTCCAGGTCGCGGCGGAAGAGGCCCGGCATTTCCAGCTGCTGGAGGCGCGGCTGGCACGGCTGGGCAGCGGGTACGGCACCTTCCCCGCGCACAACGGCCTTTGGGAGATGGCGGTGAAGACCGATACCGACGCAATGGAGCGCATGGCGCTGGTCCCGAGGGTGCTGGAGGCGCGCGGCCTGGACGTGACCCCCGGCATGATTCAGCGGCTCGGGGCGGCGGGAGACGCAGACAGCGTCGCGGTGTTGAAGGTGATACAGCGCGAGGAGGTCGGCCACGTCGCGATCGGTACCCGGTGGTTCCGCCATCTCGCGGCGAACCGGGGGCTGGACCCGGAGCCGACCTTCCTGGACCTGCTGGCGCGGCATATGCCGGGGCGCGTGCGACCCCCGTTTGCGCGGGATGCCCGGCTGGCGGCTGGCTTCAGCCCGTCGGAGATGGCGGCCCTGGAGGCTCAGGCCGGGCTGGACGGAAGGCCGGATGCCACGGGGTAGTCCCGGCCGTCCAGCGTCAGCAGGTGGAGCCCATGGCCATCCACCGCCAGATACCCGGGTACCCGGTCCCACGCGGGCAGCACGCAGCGCCTGCAGGGGCGGCCATCTACCTGAAAGTGGTGAATCGCCGGACGGTGGGTGTGGCCGTGTATCAGCAGCGATCGATCGTGCCTGCGCAGCACCTCGGCGACGGCGTCCGGGTGAACGTCCGTGATGTCGCTGGCCTTCATTTGACCGGCGCCGCGACTGATCCCGCGCAGGCGCTCGGCCTCGGCCACGCGCTCGTCCAGGGGCCGGGCAAGGAATGCCTGCTGCCATTCGGGACGGCGCACGGTATCGCGGAAGCGCAGGTAGTCGGTGTCCGCGGTACAGAGGCTGTCCCCGTGCATGAGAAGCGCGTCTCCGATCTCGAACTCGACCGGAAGCACCTCCGGCGCCAGCTTCATGCCGGCCCGCTCGGCATAGCCGTTGCCAAGCAGGAAGTCCCGGTTGCCGTGCTGGAAGGTAACCGGCAGCGACAGCGCCGAGATCGCATCCGCCAGCTGCTCCGCCGCAGCAAAGCCGGCATCGTCTCCGACCCAGTAGTCGAACAGGTCCCCGAGGATGTAAAGCGCCGATGCTCCGCGCACCGGTCCGTCCAGGAACCGGAGGAATTCCGAGAGGGTCGAGTCCGGCTCCTGGTCCAGGTGAAGATCGGAGACGACGAGTACCGGCGGGGCAGTCCCCATTGCCGCCGGGGGGGTCAGTCGACCCGCTTCACGCTGGTCATGATCACCGGCTGCAGGGGCACATCCTGGTGCATCCCCACGCGTCCGGTCTTGACGCCCTCGATTTCGCTGACCACGCTCATCCCCTCGACCACGTTCCCGAATACCGCGTAGCCCCATCCCTGTGGCGTCTTCGAGCTGTGGTCGAGGAAGCCGTTGTCCGAGACATTGATGAAGAACTGCGCGGTTGCCGAGTGCGGGTCCTGCGTGCGCGCCATCGCGACAGTGCCGGTCCGGTTCTTCAGGCCGTTGTCCGCCTCGTTCTGGATCGGTCCATGGGTGGACTTCTGCTGCATGTCGGGATCGAAGCCGCCACCCTGGACCATGAAGCCCGGGATCACCCGGTGGAAGATGGTGTTGTCGTAGAAGCCCTCGTCCACGTAGCCAAGGAAGTTCTCGACGGTCTCCGGGGCGGCCGAAGGGTTCAGCTGCAGCACGATGCGGCCGTGGTTGGTCTCGATTGCGACCCTGGGTTGGTCATCAGCCATGAGAGCTCCTGAAAGAGTGGTTGCGAGGAACAGCAACAGCGTAGGGATTGAACGACGCATTCCGTAGTTCCTGAGGAGATGGAGCGGGGAAGGGTAACTCGGGCCCCGGCGTGTCGCCAGATTCTACCCCGAACGGCCTCGCCTGCCCCAATCCATCCCCTGGTCGGCGCTTCAGGCCTCCCCGCGGACCTCGATCTCACCGTAGCGGCGCGACTGCAGCGTGTTCTCGAGCAGCACCGCCACCGTCATCGGGCCAACGCCGCCGGGTACCGGCGTGATCCAGGCGGCCCGCTCGGCGGCCGCGTCGAATTCCACGTCGCCGCACAGGGTCCCGTCCTCCATCCGGTTGATGCCCACATCGATCACCGTGGCACCCGGCTTGATCCAGTCGCCCCGGACCAGTCCGGGCCTTCCCGCGGCCGCGATCACCAGATCCGCCTCGCGCACGTGTGCCCGCGTGTCGGCGGTAAAGCGGTGGCAGACCGTGGTGGTGGCACCGGCGAGCAGGAGTTCCAGCGTCATGGGTCGGCCGACGATGTTCGACGCGCCGATCACGCAGGCGGTGCGCCCCTTGAAGGGTTCGCCGATCTCGTGCAGCAGCTCCATCACGCCGCGCGGGGTGCAGGGACGCAGGCGCGGCAGCCGTACGGCGAGGCGTCCCATGTTGTACGGGTGAAAGCCGTCGACGTCCTTGGCCGGGTCGATGGCCTCGATCACCGTCTCGGTGT
This sequence comes from Thioalkalivibrio sp., assembly GCF_041690275.1. Taxonomy (NCBI): domain Bacteria; kingdom Pseudomonadati; phylum Pseudomonadota; class Gammaproteobacteria; order Chromatiales; family Ectothiorhodospiraceae; genus Thioalkalivibrio; species Thioalkalivibrio sp. The sequence continues at coordinate 18,679 of NZ_JAWLHP010000047.1, read as the reverse complement.
CGACATGGGGCGGCAACGGGAGCTGCACCAGGATGCCGTCGATCGTGCGGTCCCGGTTGAGGCGATCGATCAATGCCAGCAGATCGGTCTGGGTCGTCTGGCCGGGGAGGTTGAAGGAATGCGACTCGATGCCCGCCTCCTCGCACGCCCTGCGCTTGTTGCGTACGTAGATCTCGGAGGCCGGATCGCCACCGACGAGCACCACGGCAAGACCGGGCGGGCGCTGCCCGGCGGCGGTCAGCTGGGCCACTTCCTCGGCGGTGCGGGCGCGGTGCCGGGCCGCAATCGCGCGGCCATCGATGATCCTGGCTGTCATGTGAATCGTCCCCGCCGGTCGCCGAAACCGACATTATGCCGAATGCCACCGGCGACGCGCACCCGGACGCCAGCGGCTGCGGGTCGGTGGATGAATTCCAGCTCTTTAACCGGTCTCGGGACCCACGGACATTTTCGCGTTACCCTTGGACTTTCAGCGATGCCACGCAAGGGGAAACCCGGACCATGCTAGATCGTCGGCGGCTTGTGTTCGGGACTGCCTCGCTTCTCGCCCTGCTTGCACTCCTGCCACTCCAGGCGGACGAGGATACGGTGATGACCGAAGCTGTCCTGCTCGATGACTTCCAGCGCGCAGACGGTCTGTCGGCCATGGGCACGCGCTGGGAGGGCCTCAGCGACCGCGTGATGGGCGGGCGTTCCGACATGGAGGTCGGCTACCGCGAGAGCGATGCCGGTCCCGTGCTCTTCCTGCGTGGCCAGGTCCGGCTCGAGAACCGCGGCGGGTTCATCCAGGCGCGGCTGGCGCTCGACCCTGCGGGCGGCAGCATCGACGCCAGCGCCTGGGAGGGCCTGTGGATCACGGTCCGCGGCACCCCGGGGCCTTACTACCTGCACCTGCGCACCCGCCAGACCTGGCAACCCTGGCAGCACTACCGCGCGCCGATCGAGGTCAGCGCGGCGTGGCACCGGCAGTTCGTCCCCTTCACGGCCTTCGAGGGCCGGGCGACCGGGCGTCGGCTCGATGTGCGCGCGCTCAAGTCCGTGGGCGTGGTGGCCTACGGCGAGGCCTTCGAGCCGGATATCGAGGTGGCGCGGCTGGATCTCGGCAACCGCGAAACGCCGCCCGGCGATTGACGGGTAGGCGCGGACCGCGCTGCGAAAAGGGCGACATCGGAGGCCCTGAACGCCCTGTCCCGGAACAATAATCGGCAGTGCCTCGTCCTGCCTGTGTCGATCGAAGATCGCGCATCGGTGCCGAGGCCGGTTCCCGTGCGTTGCCACCTGCCAACGGAGACCCGTAAATGAGCATGCCGCACCAGTGGATTCCAGCCCTCCTGTTGCTGAGCCTCGTCGCCCTGCCTGCGGCAATGGCGACAGAGGCCGACCGCCCGATCGAGGAGATCCTCGAACCGATCGCGCTGACGGACCGGGTCTATTACTTCTACGGCTCGACCGAGGCCCGCTCGCCACTGAATCAGGGGATGAACAACAACACCGGATTCGTGGTGACCGACAACGGCGTGGTGCTCGTGGACAGCGGGTCCAGTTATCGAGTCGCCAAGATGATCACCGACGCGGTAGCCACCGTCACCGATGCCCCGATCACCCACGTGATCAATCTCGGCAGCCAGGATCATCGGTGGCTCGGCAACGGCTGGTTTCTCGAACAGGGTGCCGAGATCGTGGCGCTCGAGCGTACCACCCGTACCCAGGAGGAGTTCGCCGAGTCGCACATGAACCGCTCGTTGCGGGTGCTCGGCGAAGACGCGATGGCGGGAACCGAGCCAACGGTGGCGCCGGAACCGATAGAAGCCGACTCGCACAGCCTTGAAGTGGGCGGGGTCGAGTTCGAAATGATGTACGTGGCGGATGCGCATTTCCCCGGAGACATCCTGCTGCATCTTCCCGGCGAGAGCATCGTCTTTGCGGGTGATGTGGTCTACGTGGAACGCATCGTCGGCATCCATTCCTGGAGTGATCCGGAGGGAAAGGTCAGGAACTTCCAGCGCATCGAGGCCCTGGACCCCAAGATCGTCGTTCCGGGGCACGGGGCTGCGGTGGATCTCGAAGCGGCCCGTCGCGAAGCCGGGGACTATCTCGAGCGGCTGGTCAGCGAGGTTCGCGCAGGTCTCGAGGACTGGGAGACGCTGGACGAGACGGTCGAGCGCCTCGCCGAATGGCCGGATTTCGAGCATCTGCTGCACTATGACCAGTGGCACCGCAGGAACGTGAACCAGACCTACCTGATCCTCGAAGCGCGGATGTAGGGTTGCGCCCGAATCGAGGGCGCTCCGGCGCATCAGGAGTGCGCCTTGCGCGCGCACCGGACGGTCTGCGGAGTCTGAGTGATACTCAGGACCCGGCATGCGGGCACCCGCAGGGCACGCGGCAGGCGAACGGCTGAGCCGACGGCCGGAAGGGAGCGCAACAGAACCGTGGCAGGAGGGATTCCCCGGGACTGCGGCTGAAGACGGCGCGCAACTTCGGCTGGCGGCGAAGCACGTTGGCTCCCGTTGGCGCCGGGTTATCCCTGAGTGTCTACTCGTCCTCGACCGAGAACGCGAAATCGCCGGACATCATGTGTCCATCCCCGGCGAGGCCGCGCCATTGCACCTGGTAATCCCCGGCCGGAAGTGTCTCCTCGGGTTCCACGAAGTACCCGTTGGTTGGCTCGTTGCCCGGTGGACCGGCGAGGCGCACCGGTCCTCCGGGTCCCGTCACCTCGAACCGGGTGATGCGCATCGCACCATCGAATTCGATGCCGATCTCCTCCGGCGAGGCTTGCACGGTGGCGCCGTCCGCGGGCGTGCTGCTTGACTTGCCCTCGTGGGCAACAAGCGGCATGGCCATGGCCAGCAGCAGCGCGGTCAGGCCGGCACGGGTGAGGCGGTGAGTCTTCTTGGCAGCTTGCATGTCGTTTCCTCTCTGTTGTCGCAGGGCTGAATCCGTCACGAGGGTCAGAGCGCCGGAGGCCCCCGCAGGGACCTCCGACCGCATTCCCAGGGACCGGCTGATCAATCCACCCTGTCATTGCGAGCGAAGCGCGCCAAGCCAAACGGCGCACCCCAAAACCATACCTTGTGGATCGCCACGTTGCTTCGCGCCTCGCGATGACGGCTTGATCAGCGTTCCTAATGGTTGTGACCTCCGTGACCACCATGGCCGTTCCTTTCGCGGCTGGCCATTGGCAGCGCGTCGGCATCCTTGCTGGCCATCCGCCCGCGGCGCACCGGATTGCCGAAGCCCGGGTCACGGCTGACACGGTACGCAACCTCGCCATCAGGATGGCGATACCACCCCGGGTCGCGAAAGTCCCCGGGTTCCAGGTCGTCGCGGACCTTGATCAGGGTGAACATCCCGCCCATGCCGACGTTGCCGAACGGGCCCCGTCCCATCGCCATCGCCAGGGTGTTCTCCGGCCCGGGCATGTGGCCGCTGTCGGTATGGTTCTGATGGTCGGCCATCCCGTGTTCGCCCATTGCCATGTAGTCGGGCAGCAGCGACCGGATCTCCGCCTCGATCCCGGACTGGTCCACTCCCAGCGGGTTGGCGATGCCATGCCCCATCGGGTTCATGGTGTGGTGCGACATGTGACAGTGGAATGCCCAGTCGCCCGGGGGGGCGACGAACTCGATATCTCGGGTCTGCCCAACGCCGACGATCTCCGTGGTTTCCTTGCGCCATTGGTTGCGCGGCCAGCGTCCACCGTCGGACCCGGTCACCTCGAAGGACACGCCGTGCACGTGCATCGGATGGTTCCACATCGACAGGTTGCCGAGACGGATGCGCACCCGTTCACCGGTCCTCGCCACCAGCGAGTCGATGGCCGGAAATACCCTGGAGTTCATCGACCACAGATCGAAGTCCACCATCACCGAGGGATCCGGCGTGCGGGTCCCCGGGTGCAAGCCCCAGTTATGCAGCATGATGGCGTAGTCGCGATCCACCGGCTCGATCTCGCCGCCCTTCGGATGGATGATGAACATGCCCATCATGCCCATCGCCATCTGCACCATCTCGTCGGCATGCGGGTGGTACATCTGGGTGCCGTGCTGGTTGAGATCAAACTCGTAGACGAAGGTCTCCCCCGGCTGGATGGGCGGCTGGGTCACCCCCTTCACTCCGTCCATGCCTGACGGCAGGTGGAGGCCGTGCCAGTGCACCGAGGTGTATTCGGGCAGCCGGTTGGTTACGTAGATACGCACACGGTCACCCTCCACTGCCTCGATGGTCGGTCCTGGCGTGGTGCCGTTGTAGCCCCAGCACCTGGCAACCGACCCGGGGGCGAATTCGTGCTCGATCTCCTCCGCGACCAGGTGGAACTCCTTCACCCCGTCCTTCATCCGGTAGGGCAGTGTCCAGCCGTTGGGCGTATGCACCGGCATGTAGCCCTGCGCAGTGCGCCCGCCGGGCGTATCCTCGCCGTCGTTATGGTGCTCGTGACCCGTTTCGGCCATCACCCGGGTCAACGTCGTGGCCGGTAGCAAGGCGCTGGCGGCAATCAGAAAGTTGCGGCGTTTCATCAGTGATGTCCTCCGTGTTCGGGCTGGTCCGCGCGGTCGCGGTCATTGCGGCCTTCGCCGTGATTCATGTGCTGATGTGCCCCGTGATCCCCGTGCCCATCCGGTTCATGGCCCATCGAACCCGCGTCGTGGTCGAGCATCGAGGTCTCGAAATACCCCGAAGCACCGGGTTCGCCACCCGGAAGCTCGCCGGCGACTGCGTGTGTCAGTTCGGCCCGGGCCTTCCAGTAATCACCCAGGGCCACCACCGCCTTCTGCCAGTCGGCCAGTTCCTCCTGCTTGGCTGCGAGCAGGTCGAATACATCGTCAAACATGAAGTTGACGCGTTGTTGCACGCGTTCCCGCGCGAGCTCGCGTGCCGGCAGCAGTTCGTCCTGCATCATCGTGAACCGCTGGCGGTGGTGGTCCAGGCGCTCGACCAGTTCGTGCACCTGGGCCGTCACCGTCCCCTCCAGGCGCGCACGCCGCGCCTCGCCATCCGCCAGTCGCGCCTCTGCCCGCGTGATGCCGGCCTGGTTCTGGTGAAAGAGCGGCAGGGTGATTTCGAGTTCGCCACCCCACAGGCGGGTTCCGTCGCCCTCGCGTTCGAACTCGATACCCGGCTCGATGTCGCCGAGCCAGCGATAGCGCCGCACCAGGGCCACGCCTTCGGTGAGCCCTTCCAGGGCGTGATCCTGCGCGCGAATATCGAGACGCTGCGCCAGTGCCTGCCGCACCAGGGCCTGGCGATCCTCCAGCCCGGCCAGTGGCAGCGGCAGTTCGGTCGCCACTTCCCAGTCGTCGACCTGACCTGGCAGGCCCATCAGGTGAGCCAGGCGCAGGCGCGTCTGGCGTTCACGCTGGCGGGCCTCTTCCAGATCCAGCCGGGCCTCGGCGGCGTGGATACGCAGCTCCGCGCGTTCGAGATCGTTGATGTTGCCGGCATCATGAAAGCGCTCCCCCAGACGTTCCGCCAAATCCGCGGCCCGGGTCTCCAGCGCCTGCACCTGCACGCGCTGGCGGGCGGCCACCGCCTCGTACCAGGCGCGTTCGGTGTCGCTGGCCAGGGCAACGATACCTTCGGCCAGTTGCAGGCGGGTGGCTTCCCAGTGGGAACGCGCGATGTCCTGGCGGGCGCTCCGCATCAGCAATCCGGAGATCCCCCAGGCCAGGCCCAGGGAGTAATCGTTGCCTCCCCCCCCTTCCGGGCGCATCGCCGAAAGCGACAGCGAGGGGTTCGAGAACTGTGACGCCTCGATCACGTCCGCCGCAGTCAGATCCAGTTTGGCGTAGGCACTCTGCATGCGCGGATTGCGCCAGAGGGCCTGATGGATGGCTCCGTCGAGCGTCAGCTCGCCGGAGGGTCGGGGCATTTCCGACTCGGGCAGGGCGATCCCCTGTACGGAAATGTCGCTCGCCAGTTCGGACCGATCCAGCTCGGGCGCGGTCACCGCGCAACCGCCCAGGAACAGCACCGACAACACAGGGAGCAGCAATCGTGTTGTTTGCATCAAAGATATCTCCTTGATTCCGTATTCGATTCCGCACCGCGCGCGAACGCATGGTGCAGCCACGCTGCCCGCGTCCGGGGATTGCCCGAACGCCTGGGCAGCAACCGGCCGCATGGCCGGCACTACGGGATCAAGAGAGGATCGGGGGGCGGAAGAGCGCGGCTGCGGGCGGGCCGCTGCGCAGGGTTTGCAGGATTCTGGCCTGCAATTCGGGAGTGGGGGTATTCATCCCGCTGACGGCGGGCATGCCCTGGCAGTGACTGCAGGTCGAGCAGGTCGACACGCAGTCCCCGGCCGCGCAATCGGCGTGCACAGCCAAATCGCTTGCCTGCACGGGTTCGGAATAGGATTCATGCGCGTCGGACCCATGCGACGGATCGGCGCGACCGGCATGGTCGTCATGTGCCCGATGTTGATGGGCGGCATCATGCCCGGTCGCATGATCTGCCGATGCGTCCGCCCTGACGCTGGAGTGGGGCCCGTGCATTGCGTGCGTGACAAGACCGTCCCCCATCGCCACCGCCGCCGCCAGCGTCGGCAGGAAGGCAATTGCCAGCACCAGCGACCAGCACAGGACCCGATGGAACACCCGTTTCACGTCGGCCACGTCCTCGTTTCGGGGGAGCGTCTCGCCCCACACAGCGAGCACGAGCGTACCACAAACTTTCGCGCCGGAAGGCCCTGCGCAGCCGACTAGCGCGGCGCCCGCGCAACGGGCAGGCGGGCGGCCTTCCACTCGGGATAGCCGGCTTCCAGCCTCCGCGCGCGAAGGCCGTGACGGCGTAACTCCTCGACCGCCTCAAAGGACAGCACGCAGTAGGGACCGCGACAGTAGGCGACGATCTCGCGGTCGCGGGGCAGATCGGCGAGATACTGCCCGAGCTCGGCGAGCGGGACATTGATTGCACCCTTGATGTGACCGGCGCGAAACTCGTCGCGCGGGCGTACGTCGATCACCGTGACCTCGCCGCGGCGCGCCAGTTTCACCACCTCGCGGGGATCCATCGGGGTCACGGTGTCGCGGCTGGTGAAGGCCTCACGGACGATCCGGTCCACCTCGGCCAGCTGTGCCTCCGCGATGTGCCGGATACCTGCGACGACCTGCGTGATCTCGGTCTCGTCGCTGAGGGAATAGATGACCTGAACGCCGTCCCGGCGCGAATGGACGAGCCCGCCGTCGCGCAGCACCTGCAGATGGTGTGACGCATTCGCCATGGGCACGCCGACGGCGCGGGCCAGCTCGTCCACGCTGTGCTCGCCCTGGGCCAGTGCCTCGATCAGTTCCAGTCGCACCGGGCTCGCGAGCGCCTTCGCCACGCGGGCAAAGTGGGTGAACAGCTGGGTCTTCGAGGACGGCTCGATAGCATTCATGTGCGCATCGCCACAGGCGGGGAAGGCTTGATCTTTATCAGCAAATTCTAAAGAACGTTGGTGTAATGAGCAATGCGGGTGAACCACCGCTGCGTGCGGACCCGACGGTCATCGTGGGACGTGGATTCCCGGGGCGGGTGTCTCGTCCCGCTGGCTGACCGTGGTCAGCCTCGTCGGCGGAGCGCATCACCGCCGATGGGCGCAGGCTCACCCCCACCGGCACCGCCAGCGAGAACGCGGAGCTGTTCCGGGTGCTACGGGGCAGGACCCTGCATCATGCGGGCGATGTCCGGTGGGATCTGGCGCGGAGAAGATGGCCGCTGCCTCTTCGTCCGCGCTGACGCCATGGAAGCATCAGACCTTGGGGCCTCTTCCCGTGACCAGGAAGATGAGTGCGAGCACAATGCCCACGACAAACAGGATCCAGGCGATGTTCGTAGCCGCTCCGGCAATACCGCTGAATCCCAAAACGCCCGCGACGATGGCGACGATCAGGAATATCAATGCCCAGTAAATCATGGCTCTCTGGTCTCCCGGCAGGAATGGTGTCGTTGAGTTCTGTGGGTTCGGTCAGCTTCGCGGCACCCATGACTTGCACCAGCCATCGGTCGCCACAAGCCTGCCGCCAAAGGCCTCGCACGGCCCCCATTCAGACGCGCCAGGGTCACTGAACAGTTCGCAGTTGGCGCAGTTCTGGCCGTCCTCGAAGGCTTCATGGTCAACGTCTGACACGTCGTGCCGATAATGCAGGGCCTTGGCCTGCGGGTCATCTTCGCTGACGCGTTCGTTCGCTGCGGCCGGAGCGAAGATCAGCGGTAACGCGGGTATTGCAACGATACCGGCAACACCCAAGCGCAACAGTCGGCGGCGCGTCGGATCGGCATTGTGCTTTCTCATCGCGACACTCCTCTCCATAGGCTGATTCAGCGTAACGAGTGTGGCTTCGGCGTGAAAGGCGGGTAAATACGCCCTCCATCCTGCGAACTCGAGTGTCCGCATGGTTGACGGGCAGGTCATGCTTTCGCCTGTCGTTGCCAGGAGCATGCCTTCAGTCGCAAGCGTAGGGTGGCGGCTCGGATTCGGAACAGCAGGCATCAGCTCAACCCGCGTGTCGCCGATCAGCGGTTCCCGGCTGCCGCGGTTATGCGGCCTCGATATCGTAGCCCGCACTCTGCCAGCCGGTCATGCCCCCCAGTACATTGAAGACCGGTCCGTGCCCTTGTCTGCTCAGCAGGCTGGCCATGACCGACGAACGATAGCCGCTGCCGCAGATGACGGCCAGTGGCCGGTTCTTCGGAATTTCGTCCAGACGTCGAGGTAGCTCGCCGCCGCTGACGTGGCGGGCGCCCGCGATATGGCCTTCCGACCATTCTGCGGGTTGGCGCACGTCCAGGATCGTCAGGTCCCGATCGTGTTCCGCGGCCTCGCGCAGTTCATGAACGGTCCATTGGGGGAGGATTTCGACCTCGCGCCCGCTGGTGCGCCAGGCCAGCATGCCGCCGGAAAGCCAGGCAGCCGGAAGATCGTAGCCGATGCGCAGCAGTTGCCAGTAGATGTCCTCGAGATCGCCGGGCTGTTCTACGACCAGCAAAAGCCGGGCGTCCTCGGGCAGTACGGTCCCGGCCCACGTACTGAAGGATGTACCGGCGCCAACATTGAGAGCGCCGGGGATATGCGCTGTAAAGGCCTCCGGCGACCGGCAGTCCACGACGATGGTATCGTCCCGACGGCTCAGGTCCGCGAAGTCGTCCGGTCGGATGGCAGGGGGATCGGGCAGTACGCCCAGTGGCTTCGGCCCCTGGATGTTCTGGCTGCGCATCCGGCGCCAGTAGGGGGGAACTGTGGGCAGATCCTTGAGTTCAAGACAGCGCTCGACGAAGCCCTCGCGATCGTCGAGATCCGCAAGCATCTGGTTCATGCGGCGCTCGTACCCAATCGTGGTGGAGAGCATGCTCCCGATATTGCCGCCGCAGAGCGAGCCGGCCACGTGGGTCGGATAGACAGCAACATGGTCGGGCAGCCTCAGGATCTTTTCCTGCAGCGTGTGACAGAACTCGCGGGCACCCGCTCGCGTCTCCTCCTCCCCACCCAGTAGATCGGGTCGCGCGATGTCATCCACCAGGAGCGCGCCGCCGGAGAGAAGCAATGCCGGCTCCCGGCCCCGTGAGCCGTCATAAACGAGCAGCGAGATGTGTTCCGGGGTGTGCCCGGGTGTATGCACCACCTCGAACTCGATCTCACCCATTCGCAGGTGTTCGCCGTCATCCATGTAATGTACGGGGTAGCCGAGCTCAGCCCGTGCACCCGCCAGGAGCTGCACATCGGCCCGTGCCGGCAGCTCACAGATCCCGGAGAGGTAATCGTTGTGCTGATGGGAGTCGGCGGCGTACCGGAGCCGCATTCCGCGCGCCTGAGCCTCCTCCAGATAGTCATCCACATCCCGACGTACGTCGAGAACCAGGGCTTCGCCGGTATCCTCGGATCCGATGAAATAGGACGCGTGTCCAAGGCTTTCAAGATAGAACTGTTTGAAGATCATCGCACGCCCCCAATTATTAATGCGAAGCGTTATCGGGTATTTGCATGATGGCCTCTGATGGATATTCCGCAGGTTAGATCCCGAGAACGCATATGCCAATGCGTATGATTGCGGTATCGGGAACCAAATTTATAATAAGAAATCCATTATATTTTAATCAGACAAGATTACCGCTCATGGCCCGGATGGCGCCGGTCCTGTCGGCGAACGGCGGGTGAAGACACAAATGGAGGGTTTTCCCCCATATCAGGACCTCCCCGGTATTGCTAGGTTATGACTTGTAATCAGTGGACCCGAAGCTCTCGTGAGTGATTTTTATAGCGGGACGAAACCGGCCTGAAACATCGACCGATAGGGAAAACCCCTAAAGGGAGAGTGACATGAAGAGAGCACAAAGAACCCTGTATCCCGGGGATCCCTCGGAGGTCGAGCCCAGAAGGACGCTCGATACGCCACCCATCCGGACGGTCTCGGGTGCGGGCGATCTCAAGCAATGGCTCGCGGGAGGGTGGCACGATCTCGTCAGAGCGCCTGCGGTACTGCTGCATGGCCTTCTTGCTGCGGCCGTCGGGGCACTCATTCTGTTCCTGAGCTGGGAAGAACCGGCAATCAGCGTGATCGTCATCTTCGGCTTTCTGCTGCTGGGCCCGCTGCTTGCGGTGGGCGTGAATGAAATGGCCCGGCGGCTGGAACAGGGCGGGTCGACGCGGTTCAGTACCGGGCTCGGTGCGATAGGAGAGTTGGGTGCCGCAGTCTGGTTCTATGCTGCAAGCCTGATCATCCTGTTTGCCTTGTGGGCGGGTATGGTGTGGCAATGGATCGGTGTCCTGACATACGGCGATCTCGCTCCGCCGGCATCCGTGGGTGAGGTGCTGAGCGCGATGCTGGCCAGCCCCCAGGGCATTGTGTCCCTTCTGGGTTTCGTCGCGGCTACCGTGGTGTTCGCGCTGGCGGTCTTTGCCATCAGCGTGGTGACGCTGCCGGCGATGCTCGACCGTCAACGAGGCATGATGGACGCAGTGGCCACCAGCCTTAAGGTGTTGAAGGCCAATCCGGGTGTCTTGTTTTTATGGGGCCTGTTGATCACTGCACTGTTTGCCGTTTCGGTGCTAACCGGCTTCATCGCGCTGATCGTGATCTTCCCCTGGCTTGGCCTCTCGATGTGGCATGCCTATCGGGCCCTGGTGGGTTGGAGCGAGCGTTCGTCGACTTCCGAACGGCATCCTGCGCACGGCTGATGAAGCACGGGTGCGCGCAAGCGCTGCGGGGACGACAGTAGGGACATCCGGGAGTGGGCGATGCCGCGCCTTGGGCCGACCCTTCCTGGCGCGAGATGGCCCATCGGCGGCAGAAGCGAAGGTCGTCGGCCGGGCCCCATGCCAATGCCTGGAAGGATTCAGACAGCGCTTGATCACGATCCCGCGATCCCACGATCCACGGGCAGCTGTGCGGCCAGTGATCGATCGCGTATCCGGTTACGAAATCGAAGCCTTGTGATTCCAGGTCAATGACTTGCCTTGGTCCGACCCCGGTTGACGCCATCGCGAGCAGGGGCCATGCCAGAGCCTTGCACCGTAGCCGCCCCTGCCTATAATGGTCGCATATAAGCAAACATCGATACACGAGGAGGCATCCGATGCCGACCTATGACTACCGCTGCGACACCAATGGGCGTGTCCTGGAGGTCAGCCACCGCATGAGCGAGACCCTTGCCACCTGGGGCGAGGTGTGCGCTCGTGCCGGGATCGATCCTGGCGACACGCCCGAGGTGGCCCCGGTGCACCGGCTGGCCACCGGTGGCAACATCATCTCCAGCACCAGTCGGGGGAGCGGCGTGGCCCCGGCCCCCGCTTGCAGCAGCGGGACCTGCTGCCCCACCGGGTTCTGCGATCTGGAGTGACTGCCGCACCTTGCGCTGGAGCCGCACAGGCAACCGCCACAGGGCGTCACGGACGGCGCGCGTTCGACAACGATGCCAGCGCTGCCATAAGCAGCGTCCTTCCTCGGTCTCAGCGGGGCCGTTGCCACCATGCCTGAAGGCGGTCTGCCTGGGCTTGCTTTCGCGCCCGATTGCGCCACCAGCCGCACGGTCTGTTCCTGTATGCGGTAAGGCCTGAGCGACGGTTGACCATGGGTTGATCCAGAAACCGGGGGCAGGGCAGGCCCAGCCGGCATCTCTCTAGTCTTCCAACTCCAGCTCTTCCCAGTCGATCCAGCCTCCTGCGACGGAACTGGTGCCCTGTACCTCGACGATGTCGCCGGGCGAGAGGCTCTCTACCAGGACCCCGCAGTCAAGTGTTTCGTCGCCGGCGCCTTCGCACTCCTCCAGGCCTGCGCTACTGATCATCACGCCAAGCACGCTGAACGAGTCGGGAGAGTCAGTCACGTCCGTAACCGGTCCCTGGAGTACGCGATCCTCGACGTCGTCGTCTCCGGACCCTGCGAGCCCCTCGAGCTCGACCAGGGTGGCAACGGGTTCCGTGTCGCCGAGCGGGTCGGCAACAGATCCCACGATCTTCACATAATCCCCCTCGCGCAGGTCGGCCAGTGTCCGTACGGACGTGTCGGTGTCATTCTTGAACCGGGTGATCAGCACGTCTGTTGTGACCACTACCGTGCCGTCCGGGCCGAAGTCGAGGGTCAAGCGTTCATTGTCGGCATCTGCGCTCAGCAGAATCGATTCCATTTCGACCTGATCGTCGCGCTTGAACTCGATCTCCTCTGCCACCAGTACTCCGCTGACGAAGACACCTTCCACCTCGATGCGCACATCATCGGCGAGGTCGGCGAAGCTGCCGTTCTCGTACTCGATGGCGTCGGTGGCCGAGACGGAGATCCCGGATACCGTGAACCTTGCCGTCGAGCCGTTCCTCGACAGCGCACTGATGAGGCCCTCGATGTCGGCCTCGTCGTCGTCGCGATCGATGAATTCGTCGGTGCGCACCTGGATCGTGGAGGCGGTAAGCACGCCGTTGTCATAGCTGCCCCGGACGGTCACGAAGGCGCCGGTTGTCAGTGCGACGGGCGTGGGATCGATCGCGATGCCCGCGGGCAGGTCCACGCTGGTCCCGCTGACCGTGATCCGCGTCGGAAGGTCGCCGACCGGGGACGTGATGACGCCCTGGAGCTCGGTCTGGTCTGCGCAGGGTGGAGCGATCCGTTCGATGCGTGTCGCCAACAGATTCCCGGCGGTGTCACGCAGTCCACTGATCTCGACACAGGCCCCAACGTCGAGGTCCTGCGGGAAGTTCTCACCGGTCGGAGCGGGCGAGGTGAATTCTTCAAAGAGGGTGGTTGCGTCGACGGCGACGGTCTGCCCCACCACCTCCACAGTTCCGGCTGCGGGCTCTGGAGCCCCGGTCACCTCTCCTTGAAGCGCGCGTTGATACACGACGCGCACAGCGTTGCGAGTGAGGTCGTCCTGGTTGCCATCCCAGTCGATACGCACGACATCCCCCACCCTGAATGCATCCTGCGTCGATGCATTGCCATTGCGCAGGAACTGGGTCGAGTTGTCGGTCTCGTGGATCCTGGCATTCACGATGACGCTGCCGAAGCCGGTTACCGTGCCGGAGGTGATGCCGGTCCCGCCGATCCCGCCGCTGGCGATGTCGCCAACGCCACCGGCACCACAGCCAGCGACCAGCGCGATGAGAAGCCCCAGTAATGCGGCGCGGAGCGGGTGATGGCAGTGGCGCGTTTTCATGACTTGGATTCCTCGTCTCGCACCGGTGCTTCGAAATAGAAGATTCCGAGTCCGGCACGGTTGCGGCCTGTTCCGTTGACTGTGGGATTGCTGTCGCGGTCCTGCTCGGCGAGCCAGGCGTTCAGACGCTCGAGCAGCGCCTGCGCCTGTTCACTGGAGAGCTCGCGAAGGGGAGCGAGTGCTTCATCGGGCAGGTTGTCGTAGGCCACCGTGCGCTGGAAGCGCGGGCTGCCTCGATTGGGGTCCAGGTTGTGGTCCATGGTGGCGAGCAGGGCAGCAGCGTCCTGGCCGACGATGGTGAGCTTGTTGACCTCGCTGCTGTGCGGGACGTAGGCGCGGGTGACCAGGCGAATCGGGCCGTCATCCTTGCGCTCAACGGCCCCGACACGCACCAGTTCGTCCAGGATGGCACGTGCCGGTACATCGCCGCTGTGGCGGCGGACCAGCTCGCTGAAGCTGATGGGGCTGTCTTCGAACGGCAGCTCGGCGGGTTCGTCTCCGCTTCTGAAGTCGGGGTCGCGCAGCCAACCCCCGATCACGCGGGCCGCCCGGTTGTACTGTTCCGTCTCCTCACTGTCATCGGGGCGAGGGAGCTGTTGTACGCGGGTGACCTCCTTGCGGGTCAGGCCGGTGATCACGGCCACACGCGACACGGACTGCTTGCGGCCGGGCATCGCGAACTCCTCGGTCGCGACATCCACGAAGATCCACTTGGCGAGCTCCGCGAAGGTGGCGTAGGAGATGCCGTGACGCAGCAGGATGCGCACGAAGGGGCGCAGCACGCGCAGCGTGGCGGTGGCAAGCGCCTTGTGGGGGGTGTCAGGCATCTTTGGGACGGTATTCCCAAGGTTGGGTGCGGTCAAGCGCGGAGCGGGGGGGTCAGCCACTGCGCCGGTCGGGTGGAGTGTGCGGCGCCCCGGGGTGGGGCGCCGCACGGCACGGCTCAGTCGTCATCGTCCGGGCCGTCGTCCAGTTCGAGCTTGTCGGCGATGCCATTGGCCGGCGCCTCGTCCTCGATCTCGATCTCCATCCCCGGGCGGATGGTGTTCCAGAACGTCTCGGCATTGCTGTCGCCATCGTCAACTTCGTATTCGGTCTCGGATCCGACGTTCCAGGTAATCCCCAGCACGGTAACGGATACGCCTCGCACGAAGTCCTCAACGGGAGCCTCGACCTCGATGTCCGAGCTCTCGTCCTCGCGCGAGATAGTGGTGGCGATCAGGTCTTCACCGGTCAGGTAGGCCTCGATTTCCACGAACTCGCCGCTCAAGGCCAGTTCGTCCAGGCTGAAACTGCCGTCGTCGTTGAGATCCCCGTCGCTGTCGTCCTTGAACAGGGTCGCGTTGTTGGTGATCACATCGAGCGTCCCGTCCGGGAACTGCAGTGTGACGGTCCCCAGCTCCGCACTAACGCCCGACACCGGGGCCTCGATCTCGATGTCGTCGTCTTCGTAGCCTTCGATCTCCTCAGCGATCAGGGCACCATCCTGCATGTAGCCTTCGACCTCGACCAGCGTGCCTGCCCGCAGATTGTCCCTGAGGCGCGAAGGCTCATATTCGGTGGCCGAGGTCAGGACCACGTGGATGCCCTTGACCGACCAGCCGCTTTCTCCGTCCTCAGTCAGCGGGCCCTTCAGTTCCACGTCGTCGTCATCGTCGTCCAGCAGATCGTCCGCGCCGTCGATCTCTTCGGCGACCAGGGCCGAGCCGTTCCAGCGGCCCTCCACCTCGACGTACAGGCCGTCGCTGGGCCCGGTATCCAGGTCGTAGGACGTGTTGCCATCGGTGATGACGGGGACGAGGGTGCCGGAGGGCAGGCGGAGGTCGAAGTCGCCGGTACCGGCGTCAT
>NZ_JAWLHP010000047.1:0-3105 GCF_041690275.1 Thioalkalivibrio sp. | reverse complement strand
GCCACCGCCGCCACCACAGGCGGCCAGGGATCCGGCGGCAAGCACGATGGCGATGGCGCGATAGAGGGTCTTCTGGTTCATGGCGATTCTCCGAGTGAGTGGCCGGAATATATTTGGGAAAAAATGACCAAACATTGGACACAACACTATCCCTCATTATTTGGGCTGTCAAGCCCAAATAATGAGGGCGGCCGAAGGATCGGGGATCGACTCTGAACTATCGTGATGTGCGAGTTGAGCGGTTTTGCGTCGCTCGGCGCGAGGCCCCGGATCATGCAGCCCGCGCGGACCGCAGAGAAACGGGTGTACTGTTCCCGGAAACGTGCCACCCAACAGACTCCTTTCCTGGGCACGTGCCAAGGCAACCGATGAACCGGAATCAGACCATCCTCGCGATCGATGCAGCCTGGACCGTCTCCCAGCCCAGCGGCGTGGCCCTGGTCCAGCAGCGGGGTGATGCCTGGCGCTGCATCGCCCTCGCGCCGAGTTACCGCAGCTTTATCGGAGAGGCGGCGGCGACCGCGACCGACTGGTCCACGACCCGCTTTCCGGGAAGCGAGCCGGACATTTCCCGGTTGCTCGAGGCCGCAGAGCGGTTGGCGGGCAGGTCGGTGGATCTGGTCACCCTCGACATGCCTGTCGCCAGGACCCCGTTTACCACGCGCCGCGAGGCGGATCGCGCCGTTTCCAGGGAATTCAGCACCCGCTGGTGCGCCGCCCACTCGCCAACCCCGATACGCCCTGGACCCCTGGGCGCCCGGATCTCAGACGCGCTGTCCGCGGCTGGCTACGAGCTGGCGACGTCAGCAACCCGATCGCCGGGTGGCCGGCAGTTCCTGGAGGTGTACCCGCATCCTGCCCTGTTGTCGCTGCTCCGGCGTCCACGACGGGTGCCGTACAAGGCCAGCAGGGCCAGGAACTACTGGCCGGGCGAATCAGCGTCGGGGCGCATCCGGAACCTGCTGATCGAGTTCGCCGCCATTCATGGTGCGCTGGCCGAGGTGTTCGACGGGCTGACGCTCGAGCTTCCGGAGCCGGACACCGTCAAAAGCCTCTCGGCGTTGAAGCGGTATGAGGATGCCCTGGACGCGCTTGTTTGCGCGTGGGTGGGCGTCGAGTACCTTGCGGGACGCACCATGCCCTTGGGCAATGACGATGCCGCTATCTGGTGTCCCACGGATGTCGTGCGGGTTCGCGATCCGGGCCAACGGACTGGCTGAAGCCGACCCTGAGCGCGCACGGTCGGGGGAGCCGGTCATGACAGGCTGGTCATCCCTGACCGATCTGCCAGAAACAGGCGTTAACGGACGAGATCTGCTGTGCGTCGTGTAGTCGAGCCGAACCACAAGGGTTTGTCGACGACGAACTTCATCGAACGTTTGACCAGACCTTTGCCGGGGAAGAAGCCGAGGTCGAGCCACAACCGGATCACCGCCGGAGCCTCAAGATCGACGGTCTGCTCGATCGGCACCAGAAAACCTTCGTAGTCGCCCGCCGGAGTCGCGAACCGCTCTCGCGTGATGGGCACAACCCGGTGCTGGTACTCACCCCTGTGGACAACCTCTTGCGTCTCTGTGTTGACGACCGTAGCCCTGCCGGAGGCTCTCCATGTCCGGTCGGGCACGACCCTGTTGGGAAGCAGCACCACGGGCGGCTCGTACAGCACGGTCTGGCCCTGGGTCAACACGTCCAGACCGGTGAGCAGCACGCTGCCATCCGGGGGCTTGAACAGATGGAGGATGTTGTAATCGCCAAATCGAACTTCCCAGCGGCCTTCACCGTCTGCGGACCACAGTTCCAGCACGACCTGCCGTCCCTCTCCGTCTCCGTCCACCACCTCGAACGTGCTTTCACCGGGGATCAGAGGGAAAAGCTCCCCAGCCTCAATCTCCTGAACCGTCGACGCCGACGTCTCCGACAGGGTGGGGGCGGCGGCACAGAGGCCGACGCCGATCAGTATTGCTCGCGCGGAAGACAGGTACATGGCCCTCTCCTGGATTCCATGGGCAAGGCCCGGTGCAGCGCGAATCGCAGTGGAGCGACGCCAACGGGAGAAAGGGCACCAGTGGCTGGGGATTGTGGGTTCCTTCCGCTGAAAGCGCTCCTGGCAGAAATGCGCGACAGCCAACCTTGTCCGCTGGAGTATAGGCAAATACAAGGCGCCTTTTCGATGGTCGGAGCCCGCTCCTCGCCGATGCCGACACCTGCGTTCGGCGTTCACTCCGGCGTCCTCCCGGTCAATCGAAGAGCCCGCGCTACGGGCGCCCGGAATGGTGACCGCCATCGGGCCTGGAGGCCGATTGATTTCGTATCCAGGTGGGTGATCACGGCTCTCGCCGGCGAAGCTTGCGCTAAGGCAGGGCGCGTGGACTTCCCGATCTTCGTCTTACCCTCCAGATCATTCGATGCGTTCACGGGACAGCAAAACTGCAGGCATTCGAATCATCGACCGCTACGCCGCGGCCGCCTGGTTCAGTGACTCCCAGACAAACCCGACCATCTCACGCGCACACGCGACTTTTACTTTGTTCGGGTGCTTTCCCGCCAGGAGCAGGCGGTTGCCCTTCTTGTTCAACCGTCGCAAACAGCGATCGGCAATCCCAACGTACTCCGACCGACTCTCCGCTCGCCGGGCCTTCACGTCTTTGCCCAGCGTGGCACTGCGATCGCCGCGCTGTTTGGCCTCGATCAACGCCGTGCGGAGGTACCGATTGTCCTGCCGGGTGATCCCCAGCCAGGTCGACCTGCCGCCAGAGGCGTACTCGCGAATATCCATCCCGGCCCAAGAGACCAGCCGGCGGGGATGGGCGAACCGTTTCAGATCCCCGATCTCGGTGACCATCGTCAGCACAAACAGATGCTTGATGCCCTTGTAACAGGTCAGCGCCTGCACCGGTTCCTGGTACCGTGGTGACGCCGCCAGCTATTCCACCTCATCGCCGTAGGCCCGCAACACCTCATCCAGACCTTGCAGCTGGCGCAGCACCAACAACAGGTTGGTCTTCAGGCTGCCCGTGCAACCCGCGATCATTCTGTCCGGCCAGCCGCAGTGATGCGTCCGCCAGTGCGTCTTGCTCGCGCAGCCCGCCTTGTAGTGCAAGCCGT
>NZ_JAWLHP010000046.1:0-24121 GCF_041690275.1 Thioalkalivibrio sp. | reverse complement strand
GCCTCTGGCCGCGATGGCGACGGGGGGCTGGGCTGAACCAGCCGGGATCCGCGCTATAATCGCCCGCCGTATGGGATCCCCGGAGCTGCTGATGAACCTGTCCCCGCTCACTGCCGTCAGCCCGGTCGACGGCCGCTATGCCCGCCACACCGAGCCGCTGCGCGCGCACTTCAGCGAGCAGGCACTGATGCAGGCGCGGGTGCGGGTCGAGGTCGCCTGGCTGAAGGCGCTGGCCGAGGAACCGGCCATCACCGAGGTTCCCGCGCTGACTCCCGATGCCTCAGCCTTCCTCGACCGTGTCGCGAGCGACTTCGGCACCGTGGACGCCGAGCGCGTGAAGGCCATCGAGGCCACCACCAACCACGACGTGAAGGCGATCGAGTACTACATCAAGGAGCGCATGGCGGGACACCCGGCGCTATCCGCGCAGATCGAGTTCGTGCACTTCGCCTGCACCTCGGAGGACATCAACAACCTGGCCTACGCGCTGATGGTGCGCGAGGCCCGCGACGCGGTGATGCTCCCTGCGTTGCACGAACTCATGCAAAGGCTCAACACCCTTGCGAGGGCCCTTGCCGGCCAGCCGATGCTGTCCAGGACCCACGGTCAGCCCGCCTCCCCGACCACCCTCGGCAAGGAACTGGCGAACGTGGTCGCACGCCTCGAACGGCAGATCGGGCAACTGGAACGCTCGCCGATCCTGGGCAAGATCAACGGCGCGGTGGGCAACTACAACGCCCACGTGGTCACCTATCCCGAGGTGGACTGGCCAGCGCTGGCCGCGCGCATGATCGGCACCCTGGGCCTCGAGCCCAACCCCTACACGACCCAGATCGAGCCGCATGACTTCCTCGCCGAGCTGTTCCACGCGCTCATGCGGACGAACACCGTGCTGATCGACATCAGCCGCGACATCTGGGGCTATATCTCCGCCGGATACTTCCGTCAGCGCGTGGTCGCCGGCGAGGTCGGCTCCTCCACCATGCCGCACAAGGTGAACCCGATCGACTTCGAGAACGCGGAGGGCAACCTCGGCCTCGCCAATGCCGTGCTGGATCACCTCGCGGGAAAACTGCCGATCTCGCGTTTCCAGCGGGACCTGACGGATTCCACGGTGCTGCGGAACATTGGCGTCGGCTTCGCCTGGTCCCTGATCGCCTACCGCTCCTTCATTCGCGGGCTTGGCAAGCTCGATGCTGATCCCGAGCGCATGCAGGCGGACCTGGACGCGAACTGGGAGGTGCTCGCGGAAGCGATGCAGACGGTGATGCGCCGCCACGGAATCGAGGCCCCCTACGAGAAACTGAAAGAGCTGACCCGCGGCCAACGCGTATCCGCCGAGCGGCTGCGGGCATTCGTCGACCGACTCGAGATTCCGGAAGACGCCCGCACCCGGCTCCGCGAACTGTCCCCGGCCGAATACGTCGGCCTGGCCGTCGAGCTCGCGAATCAGCTTCCCGACCGGACCTGACGTGGCCACGGCGGGCACCCCGCCGCGCTCCCCCGCGGGCGCCGGCAGTTCCATCCCGGCACACCCGCCCCTTGGCGGCCTGGACCCGCGCGAGTTCCTGCGCGACTACTGGCAGCGCCGCCCGCTGCTGATCCGCGGTGCGGTCCCCGGTTTCCGGAACCCGATCGACACCGCCGACCTCGCCGGTCTGGCCTGCGAGCCGGGCATTCACTCCCGGCTGGTGCTCGGACACCCCGACCGCAGGGACTGGAGCGTCGAATACGGCCCCTTCGACCCGGAGCGGTTCAGCCGACTGCCGCAAACCGCCTGGACGCTGCTGGTCTCGGGCGTCGAGCACTACTGGCCCGAGGGCCCCGACTGGTTGCGCCGGTTCGACTTCATTCCGCACTGGCGGCGCGACGACCTGATGATCTCCAGCGCCGCGCGCGAGGGCTCGGTCGGACCGCACATCGACGCCTACGACGTCTTCCTGTTCCAGGCCCGGGGACGCCGGTGCTGGCAGATCCAGGATCCTCCCCCGAGGTCGCCGGTCTGCCTGCCCGGTCTGCCACTGGCGATCCTCAGACGCTTCGAGGCGACTTCCGAGTGGACCCTGCAGCCGGGAGACATGCTCTATTTGCCCCCCGGCATGCCGCACCTCGGCATGGCCCTGGACGACGAGTGCATGACCTGGTCGATCGGCTTCCGGGCGCCGGCCTGGCGCGACGTCTTGGGCGGGTTTCTCGAGGACCGCCTGGAGGCCGTGGGTCCGGAACACGTCAGCGACCCGGGACGGGACATCTCGGTGCATCCGCACGAACTCGCGGCGGGGGACCTCGCGGCGCTGCGCGCCGGCCTGCTCGAACGCCTGCGGCTCCAGCCGGCGGCACTGGACCGGTTCCTGGGCGAGTTTCTCAGCCGCCCGCTCGAGGAGGATACCGGGGAACGGGGCTCGGCGGGCGCTGAAGACGGGTCACCGGAGGAGCTCGATCCCGCGACGCGCTACCGCTTCGATCCCGAACCCGGGCGCTACTGGATTCGAAGCGACGCCGGCATCCTCCTGTTCATGGCCGGGCGATCCCTGGCGGCGCCCGGCCTGTCCACGGCCACCGCGGAGTCCTTCTGCGCCGCCGCAACCCTGGTTCCGGAAGACTGGGCCGCTGCGCTGCCCGGACTCGAACCCGTGCTCAGAGACCTGCTGCGACGCGGCCTGATCGAGCGCGACGCGTGACCCCTGGAGGGCGGGCGCTTGCCCCCGCTGTCCAGCGCAGCGCGGGGGCTTTCTTCCGCCGCGGAAGGGAGTGGCGGGCTCACTCCGTCTAGCGCACTCCCCGGCTCAATGCAGGGCGCGCGCCGACGTATTCATCGAGGCACTGCACATCCTTGACCGGATCGCCGCCGGCAGGGTATTTTTCCCCGGCTAAGGGGCCGGCCGCCCATGTTGCTTCCCGCCGGGCACTGTCCATCCGCGGGCCTCTCTCCGGCGCACGGTTTTCGCACGAGCGGCGCATGAATTGCACCATCCCGATGCGCGCCCGCCGGCGTCGAGGTCCCCGATCGCCACAACGCGCATCGCGGAAATGGCACGATTGCTGCGTGATGACTAGGCTGACAATCTGCGGGGCAGCGGGCGGTCTCCCGAAGCCGTACCCATGGTCACGTTTTCCGTGCGCCCGCATCCGCCAACGAGCTGGCACCAACGAGGTCCAATGATGAGCATTCGCGCCCTACCCCCCGCGCAGGGGATGTACGACCCTGCACTCGAACGCGATTCCTGCGGCGTCGGCTTTGTCTGCCATATCAAGAACGAGAAGAGCCACCGGATCGTGGCCCAGGGCCTGGAACTGCTGGAGCGCCTGCACCATCGCGGCGCGGTGGGTGCCGATCCGAAGGCGGGTGACGGCGCCGGCATCCTGGTGCAGATGCCCGATGAATTCCTGCGCGCGGTGGTGGACTTCGAACTGCCCCCGCCCGGTGAGTACGGCGTTGGCATGGTCTTTCTGCCCCGCGACGAGCAGCCGCGCGCGGACATGGAGGCCATCGTCAACCGGCACATCGAGTCCGGGGGCCAGAAGGTGCTGGGCTGGCGCGATGTGCCGGTCGACAACAGCGACCTCGGGGAGACGGTTCGCCCGAGCGAGCCCATCGTCCGGCAGGTCTTCATCGGCTGCGGCCCGCAGTGCCCGGACCAGGAAAGCTTCGAGCGCAAGCTGTTCGTGATCCGCAAGCGCATGGACAACGAGATCCGCGCGGCGGGCTACGAGACGACGGCCTATTACGTGACCTCGATGTCCTCGCGCACCCTGAACTACAAGGGCATGCTGCTCGCCTACCAGGTCGGTAACTACTACCTCGATCTGCGCGACGATCGCTTTGCCAGCGCGCTGGCCCTGGTGCACCAGCGCTTCTCCACCAACACCTTCCCGACCTGGGATCTCGCCCAGCCCTTCCGCATGATCTGCCACAACGGGGAGATCAACACGCTGCGCGGCAACGTCAACTGGATGGCTGCCCGCCGCCACACCATGCGTTCCGAGGTGCTTGGAGACGACCTGGCGACCATCTGGCCGCTGATTCCGGAGGGGCAGTCGGATTCCGCCTGCTTCGACAACGCGCTGGAGTTGCTGCTGATGGGGGGCTACTCGCTCGCCCACTCGATGATGATCCTGATTCCGGAGGCCTGGGCCGGCAACCAGCTGATGGACGAGGACCGCCGCGCCTTCTACGAGTACCACATGGCGCTGATGGAGCCGTGGGACGGGCCGGCCGCGATCGCGTTCAGCGACGGCCGCCAGATTGGCGCGACCCTGGACCGCAATGGACTGCGCCCCGCCCGGTACCTGGTCACCGACGACGACATGGTGATACTGGCCTCGGAAATGGGCGTGCTCGATATCCCCGAGGAACGGATCGTCACGAAGTGGCGGCTGCAGCCCGGCAAGATGCTGCTGATTGATCTCGAAGAGGGCCGGATCATCGATGATACCGAGATCAAGTCGACGCTCTCTCGGGCCAAGCCGTACGCCGAATGGCTGAAGAAGACCCAGATCCGGCTCGAGGAGCTGCCGACCGGCGTCGGCCCGATGGCCCCGGACGACGCAACCCTGCTGGACCTGCAGCAGTCCTTCGGCTACACGCAGGAGGACCTGAAGTTCCTGCTGACGCCGATGGTGGTCACTGGGCAGGAGGCGGTGGGCTCCATGGGAGCCGACAACCCCCCGTCTGTGCTCTCGAGCCGACCGAAACACCTGTCGAGCTACTTCAAGCAGAACTTCGCCCAGGTGACGAACCCGGCGATCGACCCGATCCGCGAGGAACTGGTGATGTCGCTCGTCTGCATCATCGGGCCGCGTCCCAACCTGCTGGGCATCAACGAGGCCGGCACGCACTGGCGACTGGAGACCCCGCAGCCGGTGCTGACCAACCAGGACCTCGAGCGCATCCGCCACATCGAGTACAACTCCGGGGGCGCCTTCCGCACGCGGACGCTGCACACGGTCTACCCCGCCGCCGAGGGTGCCGAAGGCATGGAGGACGCGCTGTCGCGACTGTGCGGACAGGCGGAAAAGGCGGTGCTGGACGGCTTCAACATCCTGATCCTGTCGGACCGCGACACCAATCAGGACTCCATCCCGATCCCGATGCTGCTGGCCACCTCGGCGGTGCATCACCACTTGATCCGCACCGGGCTGCGCACCAGTTCCGGGATCGTGGTCGAGACCGGCGCCGCGCTGGAAGTCCATCACTACGCCACCCTGTCCGGCTATGGTGCCGAGGCCATCAATCCCTACCTGGCCTTCGACACCATCCAGTCGATGCTGCCGCGCTTCCCGGAGCGCCTGACCTTCGAAGAGGCGCAGAAGCGCTATATCAAGGCGGTGGGCAAGGGCCTGCTGAAGGTGATGTCCAAGATGGGCATCTCCACGCTGGAGTCCTATTGCGGTGCGCAGATCTTCGATGCGGTGGGCCTGAACAATGCCTTTCTGGATGCATACTTCACCGGTACCCAGAGCCGGGTCGAGGGCATTGGCCTGCCCGAGGTGGCGAAGGAGGCGGTGCGCTGGCACGCGCTTGCCTTCGGCAACGAGCACGTCTACCGCCGCCAGCTGGACGTGGGCGGTGACTACGCCTTCCGGCTGCGCGGCGAGGATCACGTGTGGACGCCCGAGACGATCTCCAGGCTCCAGCATGCGACCCGGGCCAATGACGCAAAGACCTACGCAGAATATTCGCGCCTGATCGACGAGCAGAACGAGCGTCTGCTGACCTTCCGCGGCCTGATGGACTTCCGCTTCGCGGCGAATCCGGTCCCGATCGACGAGGTCGAGCCGGCGTCGGAGATCGTGAAGCGCTTCGCGACCGGCGCGATGTCCTTCGGGGCCATCTCCCACGAGGCCCATTCCACGCTGGCCAGGGCGATGAACGCGATCGGGGGCAAGTCCAACACCGGCGAGGGCGGTGAGGAGGCTGAGCGCTTTCTTCCCCTGCCCGACGGTTCGCCCAATCCCGCGCGCTCCGCGATCAAGCAGGTCGCCTCCGGCCGCTTCGGCGTGACCACCGAGTACCTGGTGAATGCCGACGACATCCAGATCAAGATCGCGCAGGGTGCGAAGCCCGGTGAGGGCGGACAGCTGCCCGGCCACAAGGTCAACGCCCAGATCGCGCGTGTGCGCCACTCGACGCCGGGCGTGGGACTGATCTCACCGCCGCCGCACCACGACATCTACTCGATCGAGGACCTCGCGCAGCTGATCCACGATCTGAAGAACGTGAACCCGCGCGCGCGGATCTCGGTGAAGCTGGTCTCCGAGATCGGCGTTGGCACCGTTGCCGCCGGCGTCTCCAAGGCCCACGCCGACCACGTGACGATCGCCGGCTACGATGGCGGCACCGGTGCGAGCCCGCTGACATCGATCAAGCACGCAGGGAGCCCGTGGGAGATCGGCCTCGCCGAGACCCACCAGACCCTGGTGCTGAACCGTCTGCGCGGCCGCATCGCGGTGCAGGTCGACGGCGGCATGCGCACCGGCCGGGACGTGGTGATTGGCGCGCTGCTCGGAGCGGACGAGTTCGGCTTCGCGACCGCGCCGCTGATCGTCGAGGGCTGCATCATGATGCGCAAGTGCCACCTGAATACCTGCCCGGTGGGTGTGGCGACCCAGGACCCGGAACTGCGCAAGCGCTTCACCGGCAAGCCTGAACACGTGATCAATTACTTCTTCTTCGTCGCCGAAGAGGTCCGCAGGTACATGGCGCAACTCGGCTTCCGGACCGTGAACGAGATGATCGGGCAGTCCGATCGGCTGGAGATGCGCAAGGCCATCGCGCACTGGAAGGCCCACGGTCTCGACTTCTCGCGCATCCTCGAGAAGCCGAAGGTGACCCCTGAGGTCGCGCTGTACCAGCGCGAGGAGCAGGACCACCATCTGGACCAGGCCCTCGATCAGGAACTGATCCGGCAGGCGGCCCCGGCGCTGGAACGGGGCGAACCGGTCCGGATCGAGACGCCGGTCAAGAACTACCATCGCACCGTCGGTACGATGCTGTCCGGTCGTGTCGCCGAGCGCTACGGCCATGCCGGGTTGCCTGACGACACCATCTACATCAAGGCCACAGGAACCGGCGGTCAGTCCTGGGGGGCATGGCTCGCGAAGGGCGTGACCGTGGAGCTCGAAGGCGATGCCAACGATTACGTCGGCAAGGGCCTGTCCGGCGGCCGTCTGATCATCTATCCGCCGACTGACGCGGGAATCGCGCGCGCCGAGGAGAACATCATCGTCGGCAACACCGTGCTCTACGGGGCGATCAGCGGTGAATGTTTCTTCCGCGGAGTCGCCGGCGAGCGGTTCTGCGTGCGCAACTCCGGCGCCATCGCGGTGGTCGAGGGCGTCGGCGATCACGGCTGCGAGTACATGACCGGCGGCGTGATGGTCTGCCTCGGCCCCACCGGCCGCAACTTCGCCGCCGGCATGTCCGGAGGCGTGGCCTATGTCTTTGACGGCGACGGCAGCTTCGAACGGCGCTGCAACATGGCCATGGTCGAACTGCAGCCCATCGCGGACGAGGACGATGCCCTGGAGGCCCTGGATCACCAGGGCGGCGACATGGAGACACCGGGCCTGGTCGACCTGACCCGGGACATGACGCGAAACGACAAGCAGCGTCTGCGGACGCTGATCGAGCGGCACCTCCATTACACCAACTCCGACGTCGCGCGTAACATCCTCGCGGACTGGGACAACCAGTTCTCGCGCTTCGTCAAGGTGATGCCGCTCGATTACCGCCGTGCGCTCGAGCAGATGCAGGCAAAGAAGAGCCGGCCACCCGTTCCGCACCGGGTCGCCAAGCCCGCTCAGCCTTCGAAGGAGACCGCAGCACATGGGTAAGCCAACCGGATTCATGGAGATCGAACGCCGTGACCGGCGCTACGAGCCGGTCGCCGATCGGGTCGTACACTACAGGGAGTTCGTGATTCCGCTGCCCGAATCGGAAGTCAGTGAACAGGGCGCCCGCTGCATGGACTGCGGCATTCCCTACTGCCACCAGGGCTGCCCGGTGGACAACCTGATCCCGGAATGGAACGACCTGGTCTATCGGGGCGAGTGGCGCGAGGCGATCGAGACCCTGCACTCGACGAACAACTTCCCCGAATTCACCGGCCGTATCTGCCCGGCCCCGTGCGAAGCCGCCTGCACGCTGAACATCGATGACGCCCCGGTGAGCATCAAGACCATCGAGTGCGCCATCGTCGACCGTGCCTGGCGCGAGAACTGGATCAAGCCTCAGGTCGCGCAGCGCCGGACCGGCAAGAGCGTGGCGATCATCGGCTCCGGCCCCGCCGGGCTCGCCTGCGCCCAGCAGCTCGCGCGTGCGGGCCACCAGGTCGCCATCTTCGAGAAGGCCGACCGGATCGGCGGCCTGCTGCGCTACGGAATCCCGGATTTCAAGCTGGGGAAGGAGCTGATCGACCGGCGCATGGCGCAGATGCGAACCGAGGGGGTGGAGTTCCACACCAACTCGCACATCGGCATCGACATCCCGATGTCCAGGCTGCGCGAGGAGTACGACGCGGTGGTCCTGGCCGGCGGCGCGGAATGGCCACGCGATCTCCCTGTCCCGGGGCGTGAACTGAACGGGATCCACTATGCAATGGACTTCCTCACGCGCAACAGCCGGCGCGTGCAGGGGCTGTTTGTCTCCGACGAGGAATTCATCAACGCGAATGGCAAGCACGTGGTGGTCATCGGCGGCGGGGATACCGGGTCCGACTGCATTGGCACCTCCAATCGCCACGGCGCCGCCTCCGTCACCCAGATCGAGATCCTGGACAAGCCGCCGGAGAAGGAGGACAAGGGCCTTACCTGGCCCGAGTGGCCCAACCGGATGCGCACCTCGAGTTCCCAGGAAGAGGGTTGCGAGCGGATGTGGAACGTCGCGACCAAGGGCTTCGTCGACGACGGCAAGGGCAATGTCCGCGCGCTGAAGTACGTGCTGGTCCGTTGGGACCGAGACGATCAGGGGCGCTGGCAGATGTCGGAGGTGCCGGGCAGCGAGGGGGAAATCCCGGCCGACCTGGTCCTGCTCGCCATGGGCTTCGTGCATCCGGCACACGAGGGCATGATCGCGGAACTGCGCGATGCGGAAAGGCTCGAACTGGATCCGCGCGGCAACGTCAAGGGCACAACCGAGGGGCCGCGGGCCTACCACACCAATGTCGATGGACTCTTCGCCGCCGGGGACATGCGCCGTGGGCAATCCCTGGTGGTCTGGGCGATCCGCGAAGGACGGCAGTGCGCGCACTCGGTCGACGAGTTCCTGATGGGGCACTCCGACCTCCCCCGCTGAACCCGGCAGGAGGCGAGCCCTCGGCGATCCGGGGCCGGAGACCGCAGGTCGGGGGGCACCAGGTCAGCCGGCCGCCTGCAGACAAGGGCCTACGGCCCACTCGATCAGCTCCGGCCCCGCATCCCGTCGACGCGCACCCTCGGTGAGCACCCGCCGCCAGTGGCGGGCCCCCGGCGCGCCGTGGAAGAGGCCGAGCACATGCCGGGTCAGCCGCGACAGCGGGACGTCGCGCGAGCAGAGCTCCTCGGCCAGTGCCACCAGATCCTCCACGATATCCGGGTGACCCCGGTCATCCTCCGCACCGAAATAGAGCCGGTCCACGCGGCCGAGCTCGAATGGCCGGTAATAGGCCGCGCGTCCCAGCATCACGCCGTCGACCCGCCGGAGATGGGGCAAGCCCGCCTCCGGGCCCTCGATACCACCGTTGATCAAGACGCGTAGCGACGGAAATTCCTCCTTCAGCCGGTACACGCGCGTGTAGTCCAGTGGCGGAACCTCGCGGTTGGCCTCCGGGCTCAAGCCGTTCAGCCACGCCTTGCGTGCGTGCACGATAAAGGTGCTGCAGCCCGACTCCGCCACCCGGGAGACGAAACGGTGGAGGTCTGCCTCGGAGTCCTGCTCGTCGATCCCGATGCGGTGTTTCACCGTGACCGGTATCGATACCGCGTCGGCCATCGCCTCGACGCACTGCGCGACGGTCTCCGGAGTCGCCATCAGGCAGGCGCCGAAGGCTCCGGACTGCACCCGCTGCGATGGACACCCGACATTCAGGTTGATCTCGTCATAGCCGAAGCCGGCCCCGATCCGCGCGGCCTCGGCGAGCACCCGCGGGTCCGAACCACCCAACTGCAGCGCGACCGGGTGCTCCTGGCTGTCGAAACCCAGCAGATGGCGCCGATCGCCGTGAAGGACCGCGTTCGCGTGCACCATCTCGGTATACAGCATTGCCTGCCGCGTCAGCAGCCGGTGAAAACGCCGGCACCAGCGATCCGTCCAGTCCATCATCGGCGCCACGCTGAACCGGTGCGGCAGCAGGTCTGGGGAGGTCTCTGTCATCTCGATCGGTCGGTCCCGGTTAATCCTGTCGCTGCCATTCTACCCGGCGAAGACCCGCAGGCTCAGCCGCTCCCTGGATGCCTGCAGATCAGCTCTCCTCCCAGGCCTCGAGACGGGTCCTCGCCCTCCCCCGGCATGGCACGAGGGCTGGAGAAGGGGTCTGCCCTAGGACCGTCGTACCCACCACAGTGCAATCAGAACCGCCAGCAGGAATGGCACCACCAGCGCATTGATAGCGACCCAGCCGACGGTGGCCAGCAGCGCCCCTGACCCGAGCGCCGTCACGGTTACCGTGCCGAACACGATGAAGTCGTTCACGGCCTGGGTCTTGGCCTTCTCCTCCGGGCGATGGGCCTCGGTGAGCAGCGTCGTGCCGCCGATGAACAGGAAGTTCCAGCCCACGCCGAGCAGCACCAGGGCAAGCCAGTAGTGAATGACGTCATGCCCGTGGAAGTTCACGCCGACGCTTGCCAGATTCAGCAGCACGCCGACCGCGAGGATCCGGTACACCCCGAAACGACGGATCAGCTCCCCGGTAAAGAACGACGGCAGAAACATCGCGACTACGTGCCACTGAATCACGAAGGCCGCATCCTCGAAACGGTGTCGGTGCCCCTCCATCGCCAGCGGGGTCGCCACCATCAGCAGGTTCATCACGCCGTAGCCGACGGCTGCCGCGAGCACGGCCATCGCGAAGACCCGTCCCGTCACGATCTCCCGCAGCGGGCGTCCCTGCGCGCGCAGTACCATGCGCGGTGGCCGCGGGACACGCAGCTGCAGAATCGCCAGCAGCCCGATCCCGTAGAGGCCGGCCAGGATCAGGTAGCTTGCGGTGAAGTCGGGCCCGGCGAGTTGACGCGTCCAGGCCGCGAGGTTGGGACCCAGGAAGGCCGCAACGATCCCGCCAGCCAGCACCAGTCCGATCGCGCGGGCCTTCAATGATTCCGACGCGACCTCCGCAGCCGCGAACCGGTAGAACTGGCCGGTCGCGTTAAAGCTGCCCAGCAGCACCGCGCCCACGCAGAAGAGCACGAAGCTGCCGGTGAGGATCGCGTACCCGGCGATTAGAGTGCCGGCAAGGCCGAGGTTGACTCCGACCAGGAAGCCGGCGCGGCGGCCGTAGCTTCCCATGAACAGGGACGCGGGAATGGTGGACAGCGTCATGGCCAGGAACTGCAGCCCCAGCGGTATCGTGGCCCAGCCCGGATCCGGTGCCAATGCGCGACCCACCAGCGCCGACGTCGAGACCAGCAGCGAGGTGCCGGTCATCAGCATCGCCTGGGCCAGGGCCAGCAGACCGACATCGCGGTAGGAGATCTCGGGATTCGACCGGAACATGGAGTGCTCGAGCGGGGACGGCACATCCTACCATCAGGGGACCTCACCGAGGCCCTCACCCCACCCCAGTCCTCTCCCGTCACCGGGCAAGGGGGCCTTCATCGTCAGGGGCGGCGCAGCGCCATGAAAGCTAGCTTCGCCCCTCAGGATCCGGTACCGGCAAAGGCCGCCTGCACCTGCTCCTCGATCAGCGACTCCTGCCCGCTGTGCCGGGCCGAGAAGTGGAAGGGAATCACGCGCCTCGCACCCGCCTCGCGGGCAAGCCAGCCTGCCTGTCCGGCAGTCAGGTGTCCGGTCGCGGCGGCACGGGCGGTCGCCTCGTTCAGGAAGGGGGCCTCGACATGGAACTGATCGGCATATCGCGCGAGATCGATGATGGCCCGTCGATTGGCCGCGTCGAAGGCGGCATCCACCACGAAGGCGATCGTCTGCCCCGGCACCTCGCGCAGCACCTCCCGACGCAGCCGGCCCAGCGTCTCCACCCGCCGGTGGTCCCCGTCACCGTCCCGCCAGCGGATCGTCAACGCGGCAGCGTCCGGATCGCCCCGCCGCACCCGCTGCTTCAGCTCGGTGAGCCACGGACCCGTGGGAAGGCCCAGTGCGTCCAGACGGTCCTTCCAGACGTTCAGGTGCGCCTTTTCCTCCAGCGCAAAGCCCAGGGAGACGATGCCGTTGTGATCCAGCGGCACCGCCCGCACCCGGAATTCATCCTCGTTGCGCAGGACTCCGCCGGGGGCTTCCAGCGGCTCCAGGCCCTCGCGCTCGAATTGCCGGGCGGAACGGAACCGCGCGCGGTGCAGCAGACCGTCGGCGCGCAGCTCCGCCGCGTGGATCACCAGCTCGACCTGGAAGTTCTGCACCAGGTTCCAGGTGTAGCCGAGCAGCCGGTGCATCACCCGGTCGAGGAAGCCGGGCGGGCCATAGAGGCGCAGGTGTTTCGAACGGCCTACCATCAGGCGCAGCAGGCTGTCGAAACCGATGAAGTGATCCATGTGCGTGTGCGACACGAAGGCATCGGTGATCCGCAGTACCCGCCTCGCCGGCAGCGTGCCGATCTCGCCGAGATCGAACAGCAGCGCGCGGCGACGGAACTGGAAATCGATGTACAGCACCGGGTCGCCCGTGGTCCCGTTCACCAGATGCGTCTGGAACTGTGGGCGCATCGCGACTCCTCACCTCTCGACCAGGCACTCCCCGGCCACCGGATGCATGGTTGCGGGCTCCCTCATCGCTCCGCCGGTCCGAATCACGCCCCTACGATGCGCCGGCGTGAACGCCGGCGCAACAGGGGACATGGCGGTCTCACTGCCGCGGCTCGTAGAGATCCGTCTCCGGGTGGAAGGCGAACCAGGCAAACCAGAAACTGATCAGGCTGGCGATCTCCTCTCCCTGTTCATCCAGCACCCGGCCGCTCTGGGCATCCGAGTCGATCAGGATGGTGATCCGCTCGCCGCCCAGCTCGTCCTCGAACTGGTGCCGGCCGGTGGCGGGAAATGCGGTAAACGGATAGGCGCGTGCCTCACCATCGATCTCGGCGCCGAGTACCGGGGTCTTCGGATGTTGACCGTGCGTCCGGAAACGGACCGGGAACATCAGGGCCTCGTCCTCGGCGTACTCGGCATACGGATCGCGGTCGTAGTTGCGGGCGTAGTCGGTATCGCGCGAAAGCACGAGGCTATCCGGGTGTTCCTCCCGCCATGCGCCCCAGGTCGTGTTCGCAGTGGGAACGCTCTCCAGCGTCTCGCCACGCCGGGGCCCGCTGATCGCCGTCGCCCCGATCTGCGACCAGAGCGACTCGGTGCGGCGGTCGTAGAGCAGCACATCGGAGTTGTAGAGCAGGCCCGATACACCGAGCATCAGCCGGGTACCATCCGGCTCCACCGCCTCGAAGGCCAGGCCGGCGAAGCACAGCGGGCAGTAGGTCACGGCGATGGGCTCACCGGCAAAGACGTCATTCACGATCTCGTGGTAGTTCATGATGCCAAGCGGATACGCCTTCGCGATTCCGTTACGGTGGACCCCGAGCACGCGGTCGTCGTCCTCCAGCCAGCCGGCCTGATCGGGCGGCAGAAACTCCGGATCGGTAAGGGCCGGGATGCCATCCCGGGGCGGGCCTCCCCGCCGGATCTCGGACGCTGGAACGTCGGCCCGCGAAACATCAAATCCATTCATGGTGTGCGCCTTCGAGCAGCCCCATGCGCCCGAGAGAACGAGGGCCGGGACCAATAGTGCAATCGTGCCCAGCAGTGTCGGGGGCCTTACCGGGCGGGGATTCAGGTTCTTGTTCATCGGGACACCTCCGAGTGCAGACTATCCCCCGGGCGGCTGTCAGACAGTACGTGATGCTACGTAGGATTGCTGTCGGCCCGACGGACCGGCATCGTGCAGGAGAGCCCCCTGACGGGATGATTTCCGGAACGCACGATAGCGGATCGGGCGACCCCCGGCGCGGAGGCGGGGCCCGACACCGGGACGCGCCGGAACCGCTTCGCATTCGCTATCCTCTCGGGCTTGCTCAGGCTCGCCCGGCCCTGGTCGGCCTCCCGCAACGGTGTCCGGCACCGGCTTCGTTCAGGGAATGGAAACCGTATGGACCGCTACAGTTTCTTCGGCCCCCTGCCCGCGCTCGCGGAGCCTGAGGAGTCCGCCCTCGCGCCGACGTGGAAACGAACCGTCGGTGGGCTGACCGTCGGCATCGCCGGGGGCGCGTTGTTCGCGTTCGCCGGCGCTCCGCTCGCCTGGATGCTGGGGGCACTGATCACGGTCACCGCGATGAGCCTCGCGGGTGCGCGGCTTGCAATTCCTGCACGGCTACGCACATTGATGGTCGCGGTGCTCGGCGTGATGCTGGGCGCGGCCTTCACGCCCGAGGTTGCTACCCAGATCGCGGCCTGGGCAACGGCGGTGGTGGTGATGCTCGGCTTTCTGGTGGCCACCATGGCGCTGGTGGTCGTCTTCCTTCGGCTCGGAATGGGGGTTGACCCGGCCACGGCATATTTCTCCGGGGCGCCGGGCGGTATCACGGAAATGGTGATCGCGGGGGAGGCCCACGGCGCGGACAGTCGCGTGATCACCCTGATGCACGCAACCCGGATCCTCGTGATCGTCGCGGTGATCCCGTTCTACTTCCGGGTCCTCGAAGGCATCGACGTACCGACCCTGCCGCCGGCCTCGGCGCGCCTCCTGCTGACCCCTGTCTTCGACGGCCTCCTGATGGCGGCATGCGCGGTGGGCGGCTACTGGCTGGCGCGCCGGCTGCGGATACCGGCCGCCGCCCTGGTCGGCCCGATGCTTCTCAGCGCCGCAGTGCACATGGCCGGGTGGACCGCGGCGTCGCCCCCGGTCGAACTGATTGCCGCCGCCCAGGTGGTGGTTGGCACGGCCCTGGGGGCGCGATTCGCCGGGCTGACACTGCGCCGGGTCTGGCCCCACCTCCTCGTTGGCGCGGCGTCGGCGGTGCTCATGATGGCCCTGGCCTGGGTGACCGCGGTGCTGTTCGCGGAGGCCCTCGACCTCGATCGTACGGCCCTGCTGCTGGCACTGGTTCCCGGTGGGCTGGTCGAGATGGGCCTCATTGCACTGTCCCTGGACGTCGACACCGCGATGGTGTCGACCCTCCACGTGTTGCGTATTGCCGCGATCATGCTGATCGCCCCGATCGCCTTCACGTTGATCAGGCGCCGCGGGACAGGGCATCGCTGACGCGGAGGGAGGTCCATCAGGAGCGGCGGCTTTTAGCGCCCGCGCACGTGAGAGGGAGATCTTCAGGAGTGCGGGTGCCGGAGGGCGATACCGGTCAGTGCGACTGACCGTGACGGTGCATCGGTGTCTCCTCCCCCGGGTGGCGCACCGGGGCACGGAGCTCCAGGCGCGGCCATGCACCGACCGCCCTTGCGCAGGGACGCCGGGGGAGTCATCGCCAGCGCGAAACCGGCCCCGCCCCCGCTTGATCGGCGCGCCTGGTCCGTCGCCCGTGTCCCCTTCCGAACCGGGGGGGCATTGCAATAAACCGACCGGTCAATTACATTCGTGGCATGACTCGTGAATCCGATACCCGGCAGCGCATCGTCGATGGCGCACGGCACCTGATCTACGGGCGCAGTTACCACGATGTCGGCGTGGCCGAGATCTGCACGCGTGCCGGGGTCAGAAAGGGCAGCTTCTACCACTTCTTTCCCAGCAAGCAGGAACTCAGCCTTGCGGTGATCGACGAGATGCGGATCGGCATCGACGCCGGCGTGCTCTCGCCCGCGCTGGCCCCGGATGTCGCTCCGATGCAGCGGCTGGCCCGTTTCGTGGAGAGGCTGTACGACTTCCAGCGGCAGGCCGCGCCGGCGCCCGGACACCTGCCCGGCTGCCCATTCGGCAATCTTGCGCTGGAGCTCGCGACGAGCGACGAGGTGATCCGGCAACGACTGCAGTCCGTGTTTGCCGATATCGAATCCCGCTTCGCCTCGGTCCTCGAGGAGGCGGTGGCCGCGGGTGAAATCGACAACATCGACATCGCCGCGACAGCCCGCGCGATGCTCGCGTACATCGAGGGCGTCCTGTTGATGGCCAAGACCGCGAACGACCCGGAGCTCATCCGGCAGCTGGGACATGCCGTCACCGGGATCCGGATTCATCAGGGCGAGGACTGATTTTTTTGCGCATCGGAGTTGGCTGACTGGTCAACTCAGGTGTTCTCAAGGGCGGCAACGCAACGGACCACCCATCGCCGCCGTCCCGACAACCGACCACCAGTCGAAGGAGACGCGACATGCAGGAATTCCCCTACCACACACCCGATACCGCCCCGGAGGCCGCGCGGCCGATGCTCGAGGACGCCGGGCGGCAATACGGGATGGTCCCGAACCTGTACGCAAAGATGGCAGAGGCCCCGGCGCTGCTCGAGGCCTACCTGCAGGTTTCCGCGATCTTTGCCCGGTCCAGCCTGAGCACCACCGAACAACAGGTTGTGCTGCTCGCGGCCAGTCGCACGAACCAGTGCGGCTATTGCATGGGGGCCCACAGCGTGCTCGCGGACATGGCCGAAGTCCCGGTTGAGACCACGGACGCGATCCGGGATGACCGGCCGATCCCGGACCCGCGCCTGGAGGCCCTGCGGCGCTTCACGAATCAGCTCGTGGAGCGGCGCGGCTGGCTCGACGATGCGGAGGTGCAGACCTTCCTGGATGCCGGCTTCACCCGGGAAAACCTGCTCGACGTGATCGTCGGGGTCGGCCAGAAGACCCTGTCGAACTACACCAACCACATCGCGGGCACGGAACTGGATTCAGCCTTCGCACACCGGAGCTGGAAGGCCCCGGCCTGACCCCACGTCCTCCTTGGGAGGGCCTCTGGCCGGCATTGCCCATGGCGCACCAGGGAAGCGCTGAATAAACCGTCATCGCGAGGAGCGTAGCGACGTGGCGATCCATACGGCATGGAGTACGTTCGCGCCAAATGGATTATTCGCTGCGCTCGCCCTGCGGTTCAGCCTTCGGCTGTTCAATGCGCTACGCGGATTAGTGCCGCGCTGCGCTCGCAATGACAACAACATCAATCAGCCTTTCTCCAGTGTCCTGAGTCAGAGGTTCGCAGCTGACTAGTGGGCCATGCGGAAAGTTCGGTACCAGATCGCTTCGCCAGAAGCGCCGGCGCTGCGTTGGGCAAGTTTGAAATAGGCCCACTATTCCTGCACTTGCCCGCCTTGCTCCGGCCCTTCTGGCTGTGCTCCATAGTCACCGAACCTTCCGCATGGCCCACTAGGGACACTAGGTGTTTTTACGGATTGCCGCCCATCGTTTCGCGGGTCAGGCTGGCCACGACACCGGAGTGACGAACGCGGCCCGCTGGCCGCACTGCACGAATGGAGAACAGACCAATGAACAGACGGATTGCGAGTATCGTGATACTGCTCTTCCTGCCCGCCCTGCAAGCGGTCCATGCCGCAGAGGGGTTGATCGCCACGCAGAGCCCGTTCGGTCCCGGGGAGACGATGGATCGGCTGCAGGCCGTCGTGGAGGACCGGGAGCTGACGGTCTTTGCCCGGATCGACCATGCGGCCGGAGCCGAGCGCATCGGCGAGTCGCTGCGTCCGACGGAACTGCTGATCTTCGGCAACCCCCGCGGCGGCACGCCCTTCATGCAGTGTGCACAGAGCGTCGGGATTGATCTCCCGCTCAAGGCACTGGTGTGGCAGGATGCGGACGATCGCGTCTGGCTGGGTTACAACGATCCCGGCTTCCTCGCAGAGCGCCACGGCGTTCCCGACTGCCCGGTCGCGGCCAACCTGGAAAAGGCACTCGAAGGTATGGTGGCTGCGGCGCTTGGGGATTGATGTGTCACCGGCCACGGCCCCGTTGCGGCGCTCGTCTCCCGTGGGAGGCGGGCCCCCTCGGCGATCCAGCGCCGGAAAGACCGTCATCGATGGAACGGGCCTCCGAAAACTGCCCGGGCCCGCCGCGACCCGGTAGGAGGCGAGCCCGCTCGGCGACCCGCCGTCTCAGTCGCCGCTGATCGTCATGCCCTGCAGGCTCTCGCGCAGCACCCGTCCGGAGGCCTCGAGACCGTGGCGTTCGTCTTCGTTGACCTCGGGTGCGAGCCGGTACTCGACGCCGCGCGCACCGATCACGCAGGGGATGCTGAAGCAGACCTCGCGCTGACCGTAATCGCCCTCGGGATTCACCGAGACGGGCAGCACGCTCCGCTGGTCCTCGAGGATCACCCGTACCAGGTACGCGATCACCAGACCGATCGCGGCATTGGTATAGCCCTTGCGCGAAATGATGTCGAAGGCCGCGGTGCGCACGCGCTCGAACAGCGGATTCATGACCCCCGGGTCGAAGCGCCGCCCGTTGATCGCGTGGTGCATGATGGACAGACCGCCGATCATTGCGCTGCTCCAGATCGGCACCTCGGAATCGCCGTGCTCGCCGAGGATGTAGGCATGCACGGAACGCGGGTTCACTTCGTAGACGTCCCCCAGCAGCGCCCGGAAGCGCGAGGTGTCCAGCATGGTGCCGGTGCCGATCACACGCCGGGTCGGGCGCTGGCTCAGCCTCTGCATCACGTAGGTCAGGATGTCGACCGGATTGGTCGCGATCACCAGGATCGCGTCGGGCGCGTGGCGGTCCAGCTCGACCGCGATCTCCCGAAAGACCGCGGCGTTCCGGTTCAGCAGGTCGAGCCGCGACTCGCCCGGCTTCTGGTTCACCCCGGCGGTGATCACGATCACCTGGCAGTCCGCCAGCTCGGCATAGTCGCCGGCGCGGACCGACACGCGTCCGACCAGCGGCTGGCCGTGCATCAGGTCCATCGCCTCGCCCTCGGCACGTTGCCGGTTCTTGTCGACCAGCACAATGGCGCTGGCGACCTGCCGCTGGAAGATGGAATACGCCGCTGCGACCCCGACGTTGCCGGTACCGATGATGCCCACAGAAAATCGTGCCATCGAACCTCTCCTCAGAATCCGAGCGCCTCGAACTCCATCTCCTGGAAGATCAGCGCCGCATTGCGGCGCGCCAGTTCATGGAAGGTATCCAGGTGCGCATAGGCGGACTGGTCGATCTGGTAGGCGTCGTTCAGTCCTCCCCCGGCATCCAGGATTTCCTCGACCTCTTCGCGCATGTACACCAGGTAGTCGCGCGTGTAGCGGGTCACGGTCTCGTAACCTTCCACCGGTCCGCCGTGCCCGGGGATAATGGTCTCGGCGCCGAGGTCAACAAACCGGTCCCAGGTCCTGATCCACCCCGCGGTGTCAGTGTCCTCGAAGACCGGCAGCATGCGCTCGTGGAAGGCCACGTCGCCGGAGATCGCCACCTTGCGCTCCGGCATCCACACGACGATGTCGCCCGGGCTGTGCGCCGGGCCGAGATTGAGCACCTCGATCGTCTCGTCACCCATCTCGAGATCGAGGCGGTCCGTGAAGACCCTGTCCGGCGTACCCAGGCGGGTCCGGAATGCCTTGTCGCGGCTGCGCTGCTGCAGGCGCGCCAGCAGGGCCGGACCGTTTTCCTCGATCTCCCGGGCCGCATCGACGTGGGCGATCACCGGCACCCCCTGATCCTGCCAGTAGGTCATACCGAGCAT
The DNA here is from genome assembly GCF_041690275.1 of Thioalkalivibrio sp. NCBI lineage: Bacteria > Pseudomonadati > Pseudomonadota > Gammaproteobacteria > Chromatiales > Ectothiorhodospiraceae > Thioalkalivibrio > Thioalkalivibrio sp. The sequence goes on along the minus strand of NZ_JAWLHP010000046.1, from coordinate 4,359 downwards.
CGCGTGCCCCTGCCCGTTCTCCAGCACCACGTAACGCACCGGCTGATCCGTGATCTTGCGGATCTCGTCGTGCAGCGACTTGGCGAGCAGGTAATTGTCACCGGCGTTCACCACCAGCACGCCGTCATCCGTGATCACAAAGGACAGGTTGTTATTGTGCCCGGAGTTCGCGTAGGTAGGGGGCTGCGTCGCCCCGATGGCCGACCACACGCCCTCCGTGACCTCCTGCGGCATGCTGTAGAGGAAGGACTCCGGCGCCTTGTCGGCGACCCAGACCGGCAGCCCGGCATCCCGCCACTCAAAGAACCCGTCGGGGTAGTTGTGCACGTTGGTAAAGCCCATCTGCTGCAGCGTCATCGCCGCCGGTGGGCTGCGCAGGTTCTGCCCGCAGTACACGACGATCGGCGTGTCCGGGTCCAGCAGTTCCCGCTCGATGTGAAACTCCAGCCAGCCGCGTGGCAGGTTCAGGGTCCGGTGCGAGCGGATCATGCCGCCCGTGAGGGCCACCTCGGTCTGGGTGCGCACGTCGATCAGCACGTGGCGCGGATCACTGGCAATGAGCTCCTGCAGCTCCTCGGTATCGATGTCAGGAACCGTCGCCGCCGCCCGGTCCAGCAGGTCATCGGAGGTGAGATCGTCAGCAGATGCGACCGCACTCGCCATGACCAGGAACGTTGCCGCCACCGCTCTGTACATCTCTGTCGCCCCCTTGCAGCCGCTCGAAACAGTCTGCCGAGGATAGCCCGGCCCCTGCATCCGATGCCACAGCGGCAAGCCACGCGGTGTCTCCGGAGCACGCCCGCCTGGGGTGCTTTTTTTCGTGCATCCAGTCGGTTACCTTGGTCCGATCCGCGATTGCTGCGATTCGTGCCGGGTATGCGGGTGGAGGGACCGGATGACGAAGAGGAAAGAGGTCGACGAGGCGGCGAAGAAACGGATTGCCGAAGTCTTTGCACGAATCCCGGCGGGCGAGTCGGTTGCGCCGCCGCCGGCGCTATCCTCCGGCGAGGGCCCACCCTCGGGGATACCAGGGTTCGAGGGGGACGCCCGGCGCGTCGTCGAGGTCCTCGGCCGGGGTGGCTGGCGCGCCTGGCTGATCCGGCGCCTCGCCGGCATCTGAGCGTGCAAGACCTCAGGAACGCACCCCCGGCGGCCCGCACTCGAAACGGTCCGGGGCCGCGTGCCGGGCTCGGGACCTGGTCGTGGCGTGCGTGAGACCGGGGCCGGGAGCCCAGGATGAGGACATGGCTCACCCGCCAAGCGCTGAGACCGAGGTGCTGATCATCGGTGCCGGTCCGGCCGGTTCCGCCACCGCCATCGCGCTGCGCCAGGCCGGCATCGCGGTGACACTGGCCGACCGTCACGACTTTCCGCGCGAAAAGGCCTGCGGAGATGCCCTGATGCCGGATGCCCTGCGCGCGCTGAGGCGCCTGGGGCTCGGAGAACGGTTGCTGGGGCCAGCGCTGCAGGCGCGGTCCATCCATATCCACGCGCCCAACGGTACAGCGGTCGGCGTGAGGGGAGACTTCGCCTGTCTCCCTCGCCGGAAGCTGGATCAGTCGCTTCTCGACGCCGCACGCGATGCGGGTACCCGCTTTCTGCCCCGACACCGCGTGCGCGGCCCGCTCCTGAACCAGGGCCATGTCACTGGGGCCCGTTTCTCCGTGGGGGGCTCGAGTTCGACCCGCCGTGTGCGAGCCCGGATCACGGTCCTGGCCACGGGCGCGGCGGTGGAACCGCTTCGCGCCTTCCACCTGTTGCTCCGGCGCACGCCCAGCGCCCTGGCACTCCGCGCCTACTACCGGGTTCCGGACTGGGTCGCCCGGGCCCACCCGCACCTGTATCTTTCCTACGATGCCGCCATCTGCCCCGGCTACGGCTGGAGCTTTCCGGGGCCGGACAATGTCTTCAACATCGGCGTCGGTATCTTCTCCGACGGCCCCGACCGGTCCGCGGTACCCAATCTCCGGGACCTATGGGACACCTTCATTCGCGCATTCCCTGCCGCCCGCGAGATCGTTTCCTGCGGGCAGCCGTTCGCACCGCCCCGGGGTGCGCCCCTGCGCTGCAATCTCGACGGCGCGCAACTTCACCAGCCGGGCCTCCTGGTCGTGGGGGAGGCGGCCGGGACCACCTTCCCCTTCAGCGGAGAGGGGATCGGCAAGGCCCTGGAAAGCGGCCTGAGCGCCGCGCAGGCCATCGCCGCGACCATCCGCGGCAACGCCGATGACTGGAACGCCGCAGGCCCTCGATACGAGGCGGACTTCCGGGCGATGCACGCAGCCCGTTACCACGCTTACCGCCGCGCCCAATCCTGGCTCGCCTGGCCCGCGATGTGCAATCTGATCGCCCGGCGCGCAGGACCGGGTTCCTTCGCAGCGCAGAGGCTGGAAGACATGATTCAGGAACGCGGTGACCCTCGTGATCTCTTCTCCATCCCGGGTCTGTGCCGCACGGTGCTGGAAGGCCGGCCACCGTCTGCGACCCCGTGCTGACCGGCCGCCCCTGTGAAACCCGCCTCTCCAGTCCTGGATGCGCCCCTCTGCGCTTGAAGGCCCGTTCTTGAGGGTGAAAACGGCCCCTCAAGCCCAAAACGGGGTAACCTCCAGGGCCGTTTTACTCATAATGTCAAGGGCTTGCGTTGGTCCGACCCCGAAGCCGGCTCCACGCGTTATGCTGGTGGTATTGAGCTCCAACCACCGGGTCGGCAATGGGCCCTGCGACGAGGAGGGGCATGTCCGTGGAGAACGCTGCCAGCGGCCTTCAACGCAACGTGGCGCAGATGGTGGATCACGCGCTGTCCCTGATCGACGTGCCCGAGGGCGTCGGTGCGGCGCTGAAGGCCTGCGCCTCCGTGGTGCAGGTCAGCTTCCCCGTGCGCCTCGGTGGCCGGATCGAGGTCTTCACCGGCTGGCGGGCCGTGCACTCCGCGCACCGCCTGCCGGTCAAGGGTGGGCTGCGGTTTTCGCTCGACATGGATCAGGACCACGCCGAGGCCCTGGCGGCCCTGATGACCTACAAGTGCGCGGTGGTCGATGTGCCCTTTGGCGGTTCCAAGGGCGGCCTGCGGATCGATCCCCGTCAGTACGATGACCCCGGTCTGGAGAAGATCACCCGCCGATTCTCGCGCGAACTGATCCGCCGTGGTTACATCAGTCCCGCCGAGAATGTGCCCGCTCCGGACCTGGGAACCTCGCAGCGCGAGATGACCTGGATCCTCGACAGCTACACGGAGCTGCATCCCGAGGATCTGAACCACCTCGCCTGTGTCACCGGAAAACCCGTCGAACTCGGCGGCATCCCCGGTCGCCTCGAGGCGACCGGCCGGGGCGTGAAGTACGCGCTCGACGCCTTCTTCAGTGAACCGGACGCGGTCCGGGAGACCGGCCTGCAGGGCAGCCTGCGCGACCAGCGTGTGATCATCCAGGGACTCGGCAACGTGGGCTATCACCTCGCGAGACTTCTCCAGGAGAGGGACGCGCCACGAATCATCGGCATCATCGAGCGTGAAGGTGCCCTGTACGACGAGGGCGGGCTGGACGTCGCGGAGGTCCACGCCTACATGCTGCGCACCGGCGGGATCGAAGGATTTCCCGCCGTCTCCTTCCAGCGGGACGGGGCGAGGCTCCTGGAGGCGGACTGCGATGTGCTGATTCCCGCGGCGCTGGAAAACGTGATCCATGCCGGGAACGCCGAACGCATTCGCGCGCGGCTGGTCGTGGAGGCCGCGAACGGCCCCTGCACCTGGGAGGCGGATCGGATCCTGCAGGCGCGGGGCATCACCATTCTGCCGGACATCTTCGTCAATGCCGGCGGGGTGGTCGTTTCCTACTTCGAGTGGCTGCGCAACATCGCCCACGTGCGCATGGGCCGCCTCCAGCGGCGGCACGAGGCCACCCGCGGGCAGCACGTGATCACGGCGATCGAGATGATGACCAACCGCACCGTTCCCGACTGGCTGCGCGAATCGCTGACCAGCGGCACGGAGGAGATCGATCTCGTGCGCTCTGCCCTCGACGACACCATGCGCCTCGCCTTCCAGGAGATTCGCGAGACCCGGGAGGTGGAGAGCGACGAGGCGCGGATGGACTACCGGACCGCCGCCTACCTGATCGCCCTGCGCAAGGTGATCCGCGCGCGTATGGATCTCGGTCTGAACTGACGGACCCGTGGTGCTCATGACGGCTCGGTTCGCCATGCCGTCCAGGGACCTGGCCTCCCACCGCGCCCGCCCCCGTGGGAGCGGCCTCTGGCCGCGATATGGCCCGGGGCACTCAGCGCAACGCCGCATCGCGGCTGGAAGCCGCTCCTACGACCACCGCGAGCCCCCAAGCCATTGTGGGAGCGGCCTCTGGCCGC
>NZ_JAWLHP010000045.1:0-25344 GCF_041690275.1 Thioalkalivibrio sp. | reverse complement strand
TTCTATGGGCGGCGGCGCAGTGGCAGGACGCTGCGCCCGAGGATCAGCAGCCAGTCTCCGGTGCGCAGCCGGGGTCGCGCGAAGGTGTCCTCCTGCCGGCGCAGGCGCCACAGCACCCGGGCACCACCCTGGATGATCGCCCGGATCTCCAGACCCAGGCGCCCGGGCAGTGCACGCCCGAGCGGCGCCCCGGCGCGCAGCAACCGGTCCGCGCGGCGGTACTGGAACTGCATCAGCGAGCGCATGCGGAAGTCGCTGATGCGATTGCGGAAGTGTTCTTCCGTCACGCCGTGGGCCGCCATCTCGTCCGCTGGAATGTAGATGCGGCCATGTTCCGCGAAGTCCTGGTACAGGTCCTGGTGGAAGTTGATCAGCTGCAGCGCGGAACAGACGGCATCCGAAAAGGCCAGGTTCTCCTGCGTGTCGCGTTTCGAGAGGTGCAGCAGCAGGCGGCCCACCGGATTGGCGGAGCGCCGGCAGTAGGCGATCACTTCCCCGAAGTCCTGATAGCGGGTCTTGTCGAGGTCCTGGAGGAAGGCGTCGGCGAGATCGGTGAACAGCCCGACCGGCAGGTCGAAGCGCTGCAGGGTGTCGGCGAGTGCGCGCCATTCGGGCGTGGCCTCCGCGGCCGGATCGTCGAGGGCGCGCACCCGGTCCTGAAGGCGCTGCAGGTCCACGCGCCGCTCCTCGGCCGGGCGCGGGTCTTCGTCCACGATGTCGTCTGCGTCCCGCGCGTAGCAGTAGATCGCCGCCACCGGTCCCCGCAGCTCCCGCGGCAGCAGCCGCGACGCGACCGGAAAATTCTCGTAGTGACTCGCGGCCCGCTGCCGGCAGTGGGCGTATGCCGCCGCGATGTCCGCGTCAGCCTTCATCACTCTCGGGCGGCTTCGGGGACGCGGACGGTTCCGGTGACGAATCGTCTGCGGCCGGTCGCCGCAACGGTGCATCGACGGTGTCCGGGACCGTGGGTTGTTTCCGTGCTCGGATGCCGAGTTCCGCGAAGCGTCTCGCACTCGGCATCACCTGGCGCTCCAGGTTGCCGACGGTCGCGTTGAAGGCCTCCGCACCCTGTTCCAGAGCGCGTCCGAGGCGTCCCAGATGCTCCGTGAGGCCGCCCAGGCGCGTGGTCAGTTCCGCGCCGAGGTCGCGGATCTCCAGCGCGTGCGCGGTCAGGCGCGCCTGCTGCCAGCCGTACTCCACCGCCCGCAGCAGCGCGATCAGCGTGCTCGGGGTCGCGAGCAGGATCTGCCGTTCCAGCGCGTGTTCCAGCAGTGAGGGATCGTGTTCGAGCGCACTGGCCAGGAATTGGTCCCCGGGCAGGAAGAGCACGCTGAACTCGGGCGTGTGTTTCAGACCCGCCCAGTAACGCTTGGCCGACAGTTCGACCACGCGTGCGCGCAGCTGCTGGGCGTGTCGCTTCAGCGCCGCCGCACGCGCCTCGGGCTCGGTGGCATCCACGGCAGCAAGGTAGGCGTCCAGCGGTGTCTTGGCATCCACCACCAGCGCGCGCTCCCCCGGCATGTGCACTATCATGTCCGGTCGCTGGCGGCCCTGCTCCCCGGTCAGTGCCGCCTGCTCGGTGAAGTCACAGTGCGCGCTCATGCCGGCGAGTTCCACCGCTCGGCGCAGGGTCAGCTCGCCCCAGCGCCCGCGCACGCCGGGTCGCGACAGTGCCTGCACCAGGTTGCGGGTCTCCTTCTGCAATTCCCCGTGGTCGGCGCTCAGTCGCCGCAGCTGCTCGTTCAGGGAGGCAAAGGCGGTCTCGCGCGAGTTCTCCATGGACCGGATCTCGGCCTCGGTCCGGGCCAGGCTCTCCCGGATCGGCTGCACCAGATCCTCGAACCGGCTCTCGCTGCGGTTGAGCTCGTGCTGGCCACGCAAGAGCTGCTGGTTCAGCACCGACTGGGCGAGCCGGAGGAACTGCGCGTTGTTGGCGCGCAGGGCATTGTTGGCCAGCGCCGAGAAGGCATTGCCCAGCTGCTCGCGCGCCTCCTCGAAGCTCGCCTGCAGGTCCTCGCGGCGCAGCTCCGCGTAGTCGCGCTCGGCCTCGAGGCGGGCGTTGTCGGTCATCAGCACCTGCAGGCGGGCGTTCAGGCGGCTGCTGGCCCATGCATGGCCGATGCCGACACCGAGAACGAACAGTGCGGCGGCAAAGGCCCAGACGATCGCGGGGATCCCGTTCAGCTCGCCAGGCATCGCGACCCGCCGGGCAGACCCTCGAGCCAGGTCCAGAAGTCTCCCGGCTCCGCCAGGTGCGCGTCCGCCGCCCACGATTGCGTATCCTCGCCGGCTTCGATGTAGCCCCAGCCGGCGACCAGCGTGTGCATGCCCGCCGCGCGTCCGGCGGCAATGTCGCGCTCGGCGTCACCGATGTAGACGAATCCGTCGGGCTCGCCCCGGGCCTGGCGCGCGGCGTGGCGCATCGGTTCCGGCGACGGCTTGCGCTGGGGCAGGGTATCGCCGCTGACGATCGTCGCGAACCGGGATGTCAGGCCCAGCGCGTCGAGCAGAGGCATGGTGAGCCAGCCGGGCTTGTTGGTGACGACGCCCAGACAAAGCCCGCGGGCCTCCATTTCGACCAGCGCCTCCTGCATGCCGGGAAAGAGCCGCGTCGCGAGGCACAGGCGCTCTGCGTAGATGTCGAGAAAGCGCTGCTTCAGCGGTTCCCGCGCGAGCTCGTCGAGGTCAGGGAACCCCAGCTGCACCAGTGCGCGCGAGCCGTGCGACACGTGCCCGCGCACCGCTTCGTAGGCCAGGGGCGGAAGCCCGTGTTCGCCCATCAGGCGCTCGAGTGCCCCGTGCATGTCCGGTGCGGTGTCGAGCAGCGTGCCGTCCAGGTCGAACAGCACCCCGGTCAGCGGGCGTTTCATGCTCCGGTTTCCGTCCCGGCCTCCGGACGCCGTGCGTGGAGGAGGTAGTTCACGGCCACGGAGCGGGTCAGGCGGTAACGCCGGGTCAGGGGCGAATAGGTCAGGCCGCGCAGCTCGCCCACGTCGACGCCCTCGGCGCGCAGGGCCTCGCCCAGCTCCGACGGCCGGAGGAACCGCGCGTATTCGTGGGTGCCGGCGGGCAGCAGGCGCAACAGGTACTCGGCCCCGATGATGGCCTCGGCGAAGGCCCTTGGCGTGCGGTTGATCGTGGACAGGAACAGGTGGCCGCCGGGCGCGACCAGCCGGCACAGTGCCTCGACCGTCAGCCCCGGATCCGGGACGTGTTCGAGCATCTCCATGCAGGTGACCACATCAAAGGTGCCGGCGTGCTGTTTGGCGTATTCCTCCGCGGTGGACTGGTGGTAGGTCACCGCAACGCCGCTCTCTTCGGCGTGGCCGCGGGCGGCCTGGAGGTGCTCCGCGCCGGCATCGATACCGGTCACCTCGGCGCCGCGCAGCGCCATCGCCTCGGCCAGGATGCCCGCACCGCAGCCGACGTCGAGCACCCGCTTGCCGCGCAGGCGGGCGTGTCCGTCAATCCAGTTCAGGCGCAACGGGTTGATCGCGTGCAGGGTCGCAAAGGGTCCGGTTGCATCCCACCAGTCCTCGGCGCGTGAGGTGAACTTCGCGACCTCGGCGGCATCGACGTTGGCCGGACGGGACGCGGGATCCGTTGTGGTCATCGCGTTTCGGCTCCGTTCAGTGCGCCCCGTGGACGCGTTCCCGCCAGGTTTCCACCAGGCGCTTGAGTTCGTCGAGGTCGAGCGTAAGCAGTTCCCGGTCTCGGAGCAACGCCCGGCCGCCGACATAGACATCGGTGACCGCGTGCCGGGTCGCGGCGTAGACGATCTGGGTGTGGGGATCGTGCGCAGGCTGGTACTCGAGATCTCCCAGGTCGATCGCGATCAGATCGGCCAGCTTGCCCGGCTCGAGCGAGCCGATCCGCTCCTCGAGCCCCAGCGCCCGCGCCCCGTTCAGGGTGGCCATCTCCAGTGCCTGCGGCGCAGCGACGGCTGCAGCGTCACCGGAGACTCCCTTGGCCAGCAGCGCGGCGGTGCGCATCTCGCCGAGCATGTCGAGATCGTTGTTCGATGCAACGCCGTCGGTGCCCAGTGCCACGTTCACGCCGCTCGAGAGCAGCTGCTGTACAGGGCAGAAGCCCGAGGCCAGCTTCAGGTTGGACTCCGGGCAGTGAACCACGGACACCGGGGTCGCCGGGAGCCGTTCGAGTTCCCGCTCGTCGAGCTGGGTCATGTGCACGGCGGCAAGAGGCCGTTCGAGCAGGCCCAGCCGCCCCAGTCGCTCCAGCGGACGTTCGCCCTGCTCGGCGAGGGCGGTGGCGACCTCGTGGGCGGTCTCGTGCACGTGCATGTGCACCGGGACGGCCAGCGCCTCTGCCCGGCCGCGGATCTCCACCAGGCTCTCGTCGCCCACCGTGTAGGGGGCGTGCGGGGCGACCGTGAAGCCGATGCGTTCGTGACCCTGCCACGCGGCAACGAGATCAGCCCCCTTGCTGAAATATTCGCGGGTCGTGGCTGCCCAGGGCGTCGGAAAATCGATCACTGTCAGGCCGAGCACGCCGCGCATGCCGGTCTCCTCGACCACGCGGGCGGTGTCCTCGGGGAAGAGGTACATGTCGCTGAAGCAGGTGGTGCCCCCGCGGATCATTTCGGCGACCGCGAGCAGGCTCCCGGCTTGCACGAACTCGGGCGAGAGCAGGCGGGCCTCGGCGGGCCAGACGTGATTGTGCAGCCAGTCCATCAGGGGCAGATCGCTGCCGACTCCCCGCAGCAGGGTCATTGCCGCGTGGGTGTGGGCGTTCACGAATCCGGGCAGCAGCGCATGGGATGGCAGGTGCCGCTGCTCGGTGCCGGGGTAACGCGCAAGGGCTGCGTCCCGGGGAAGCACCGCGACGATCCGGTCCCCCTGCAGGACCACTGCGTGGTCAGCCAGGGCGGCGCCGCGCGGCGCCATCGGGAGCACCCACCGCGCGCTCAGGATCAGGGTCTCAGGCATTGGTCGTGTCTCGGGACAGGGTGCCCCCGGGGTCGGGCGGAGCGGGGATGACCCTGGATTGTACTGGCCCTGCGGGCGCGAAAAAAACCGGCGCCCGGTGGCGACCCGGACGCCGGCTGAAGGCGATGACCGCCGCGCCGCGTGCGCGCCACGGTCCGGCGGGGTCCGTCACCGGCCGTTGAGGCTGATCCGGCCCGGCCCGCTCAGGGCGATCGCGATGCTGGCGAGCAGGAACATGCCCTGCAGTTCGAGCTGCCACCCACCGTGCTGAGTCAGTTCGAGAAACTCGTGAGAGTGGGCAAGGTGGAACGCAAAGGCCATGGTGATGGCCGTCAGGAGCGCCCCGATGCGGGCATGCCAGCCGATGATGATCAGGATCGGCGCGAGCACCTCGCCAATAAAGACCCCGTAGGCCACTTCCGCCGGCAGTCCGATTTCGACCAGCCGGGTGCTGATCCATTCCAGCGAGCCGGGATAATTCATGACCTTGTTGATGCCGTGCATCAGGAACAATACGCCGAAACCCACCCTTAGGATGAGTTTGCCTGCGTCATCAAGTATCTCCGAATTCATTCGGTATCCCCCTGGTTGAGCAAAACGGGACCGCCCTCCGCGGCGCCGGCGCCAGTCTGAACGCATCACACGCGTTTGACCAGAGGGCGGCGATCCATGCCCGCGCACAGGGATCCCGACGCCGCCCCGTTCCAGCGGCCGCGGAAACCGCGGGTGTCCCTCGGCTCCTTCTCAGTCCCGCTGGAAGGACCCCACCAGCCGGTTCATGCCGAGCAGTGACGGTTCGATCCGCTTCAGCAGATCCCACAGGGCGAGCCCCGGGGGCAGCTGTGGGGCATGCCGGAGCGCCAGCACCCAGAAGTAATAGTTGTGCGGGCCGTGCCCGGCCGGCGGCATCGGTCCTCCGTATCCGGCGCGACCGAAGTCGTTTTTCCCCTCGGTGAAGTCACGCACGCCCTCCGGGAGTTCGGTCACTGATCCGGGGATGCTGTAGAGCACCCAGTGCACGAAACCGTAGGTCCCCCGGGGCGAGACCAGGGGCGCGTCCGGGTCGTGGCAGATGACCGCGAAGCTGCGGGTCCCCTCCGGTACGCCGGTCCATGCCAGCGGCGGTGATACGTCCTCGCCGTCACCGGTGTACCGAACAGGGATGGACATCCCCGGGACAATGGCCGGGCTTGTGACCTGCATGTCCGACAGCGCAAATCCCATGGCCGTCTCCTCGCATGTTGTCCGTGTGTAACCGAGTGTAGTGGAGGAAGCGCCTCTCCGTGGCCTTGGGCAAGGTGGTGACGCCGGGTGAGCGCGCGCCATGACCATCGGCGCCATGGAGTGCGGGCGCCTGCTCCTGCGAGGCAACGCGGCGGCAAGCGGCCGCACTCCGTGCGGCGCTTGCGCCTTCTCTTCGGGGATGGCGCGTATCTTCCTGATCGTCAGCGGACCGTGATCGTGATCTGCTCTGAGACCACCGGCGGATCGAAGCTGACGTGGCGGTAGTCCATGAACAGCAACTGCAGCGTGTGTGTGCCGGCGGGGAGGTCGAGGGTCCCCTCGGTCTGGCCGCCGCCGAAATGGCGGGTCTGGTCGGAGAAGTGCAGCGACGTGTCGAGATCGACCTCTTCAAGCGGCATGTTCACCAGCAGGTGGTGGTGGCCGGTCCCCTCGACCTCGACGCCCGCGGGCGCAATCCCCATTCCGCGCAGACCCATGCGCACCGTAACCGGCCCTTCGAAGGCTTCATCGGCAAACGGGGTAATGAAGTATACGTCGGCGTCGTCCGGCGCGGCCACGCGCTCCAGGGAAAACGCGAGGGCCGGGGCAAACAGCAGCACGGCGGCAATGGACAGCGTGGATCGATGCGTCATGACTTCCTCCTTGGGGTATCCTTTTAAGGATGAATACTCCGCTCTGCGCGAAACGCTCGTGGCTTTGTCTGTCTGTAATCGCGAGCGCGGCCCACCAAAAGACGCGGAGTGGCGAAAAGCCTATCATTCCACTGTGCTTGATGTCCCATGCAAGGGCGTCGGCGCTTCGGGACCTGTCTCCCGGGTTTCGGCGTGCGGAAACGGAAAGGCCGCTACCGGTTCCGTGCCATCGGTTCCGGCCGCCGAACTTCGGGCCGAGTTCGATTGCCTGCGCTCCCCGGCGAACGCCGTCGTCTTCGACACCAAGGCGGCCCGAATCCCGGTGGGGGCGCGGGAATCTGCGTTTACGTGCCGACTGGTGCATGATGTGAGTGATCAAGCAATGCAGACAAAGGATGACAATGGGGACATAAATCTGTCCCCATTGTCATCGCGAGCTACGTCCCCTCCCGCTCGTTAACCGAGTGGCTGAATCCAGCCAGATCCGATCAATTCCGATGAACCGACGCTTCTTCCTGATGCTGCTTGTCGTGGCCATGGTCTTCGGCGGGATCTTCGGGTTCAAGGCCTTCATCGACGCCCAGATCGAGACCTTCTTCGATGAGGCGCCCGTACCGACGGCGACCATCACGGCGACGACGGCACGCGTCGATCGCTGGACCCCCGAAATCCGGGCAATCGGCAGCCTCGAGGCCGTTCAGGGCGCGACGCTCAGCACCGAGGTCGGAGGGATCGTGCGCGAGATCCTGTTCCAGTCTGGCAGCGAAGCGGTGGAGGGGACGCCCCTGCTTCGGCTCGACACCGAGACGGACCGGGCGGAACTGGTCAGCCTGGAGGCGGCCGCGCGGCTCGCCGAGCAGGAGTGGCAGAGGGCGCGTCGGCTCGTCGAGGAACGCAACATATCCGAAGCGGAGGTGCAGCGCCGCCGGAGCGAACTGGAACAGGCGCGCGCCGCGGTGGCGACGCAGCGGGCGCGCATCAACCAGCGGAGCCTGCGCGCCCCCTTTGACGGCGTGCTCGGCATCCGGCGCGTGAACCTCGGCCAGTATGTCTCACCGGGTGACCCGATCGTGACTCTTGAATCGTTGGATCCGATCTACGTGAACTTCACGCTCGCCGAGGGTCGACTGGGCCAGGCCAGCGCAGGACAGGTGGTTCAGGTGCGCGTCGACGCCTTTGACGAGACCTTTGAAGGCCGGATCTCGGCGATTGAACCACGGGTGCGCGCCGAGTCGCGCAGCTACGAGGTGCAGGCCCTGGTGCAGAACCCGGAGCGAAGACTTCGCGCCGGGCAGTTCGCGCGCGTGACGCTGGCGACCGGGGAACCGGAGGAACGGATCGTTCTTCCGCAGACCGCGATCCGCTTCAACCCCTTTGGCAACTCCGTGTTCGTGCTCTACGAGGATGAAGAGGGCCAGCTCCGGGTGCGCGAGCGCTTCGTGCAGACCGGCGAGCGTCGGGGTGACCTGATCCAGATCATCGACGGACTGGCGGCGGGTGAGCGCGTGGCCAGCAGCGGTCTGCTGAAGCTGCAGAACGAGACGCCGGTCGCGATAACGGAGGAGGCACAGCCAAGCGAGGAACCGGACCCGCGTCCGGACAACGCCTGACCCCGCCGGCCACCCGGAACCTGCGATGCGCTTCACCGACATCTTCATCCACAAACCCGTGCTGGCCATCGTCGTCAGCCTGTTCATCCTGTTGCTGGGCATGCGCGCCATCTTCGATCTCAATGTGCGGCAGTTCCCGGAGATCCAGAACGCGGTGGTGACGGTCAGCACGCCCTATGTTGGCGCGGACGCGGACCTGATCCAGGGATTCGTGACCACCCCGCTGGAACGCGAGGTCGCGGCAGCCGAGGGGATCGATTATCTGGTCTCGACCAGCGTCCCGGGCCTCAGCGTGATTCAGGCCTATCTGCGTCTTGACCACGACCCGAACGAGGCGCTGACCCAGATCGCGGCCCAGGTCAACAAGGTCCGGGGCGATCTGCCGGTGGAGGCCGAGGAACCGGTGCTCGAGCTCGCGGTGGGCGAGAACATCGCGGCGATGTACCTCTCCTTCTTCTCCGATCGGCTGGCGAACAACCAGATCACCGATTACCTGACCCGCGTGGTGGAACCGGAGCTCTCGACCATCGGCGGGGTGCAGCGTGCGGAGATTCTGGGCGGCCAGACCTTCGCGATGCGCATCTGGCTGGACGTCGATCGCATGGCGGCATACGGGGTCAGCGGTCGCGACGTGCGTGCGGCACTGGAGGCGAATAACGTGCTGGCGGCGGTGGGCCGCACGCGGGGACAGCTGGTCACCGTTGATCTCACTGCGGAGACGGATCTGTCCCGACCCGAGGAATTCGAGCAGCTGATCGTGCGCGACGACGACGGCGCCCTGGTCCGCATCGGGGACATCGCCACCGTCGAGCTGGGTTCGCAGAGCTATGACACCTCGGTGCGCTTCAATGCGCAGACCGCCACGTTCATCGGCATCGAGCTGGCCCCCGACGCCAATGCCCTCGAAGTGATCGCCGAGGTGCGCGACGCGTTCCGCGAGCGTGTGCGTCCGCAACTGCCGGAGGGCCTCGAGGCGGAGATCGTCTACGATTCGACGGACTACATCGAGAGCGCGATCGAGGAGGTGATCGTCACCATCGGGCTGGCATTGGGGATCGTGCTGGTCGTGATCTATCTGTTCCTGGGATCTCTGCGCAGCGTGATGATCCCGGCGGTCGCGATCCCCCTCGCGCTGGTCGGCACCTTCATGCTGATGCTGCTGATGGGCTTCTCGATCAACCTGCTGACCCTGCTGGCGATGGTGCTGGCGATCGGGATCGTGGTCGATGACGCGATCATCATGGTCGAGAACGTACACCGGCATATCGAGGACGGGCTGCGGCCCTTCGATGCCGCGATCCAGGGGGCGCGGGAGCTGGCCTGGCCGATCGTGGCGATGTCCACCACCCTGATCGCGGTCTTCCTGCCGATCGGCTTCCTCGGTGGGCTGACCGGGACGCTGTTCGTGGAATTCGCCTTCACGCTGGCCGGCGCGGTCCTGATCTCCGGCGTGGTCGCGCTGACCCTGTCACCGATGATGTGCTCGAGGACCCTGCGCGGACACGAGGACGGACGGCCCGGGGGGCGACTCGAGGCCTGGCTGGACGCCCGTTTCTCGGGACTGCAGGCCCGCTACCGCCGACGCCTGCACGGAGCGCTGGATCAACGCTTCACCACGCTGTTCTTCGGGCTGATCGTGCTGGTCTCCTGCTATTTCCTGTTCGTCACCAGCAACACCGAGCTGGAGCCGCCGGAGGACCAGGGCTTCGTCTTCTCGATCATGGAGGGGGATGCCTACCTCTCGCTGGATCAGCTGGAGCGCAATACGCGGCTCACCGACGCCTTCGTCGATGGAATCCCCGAACTGCGCAACACCTTCATTGTGAACGGCTTCGGTGGCGGTGCCACGCCCGCCACCAACGAGGCGATCGGCGGCTTCGTGATGGCACCGTGGGATGAACGCGCGCGCAGCACCAGCGAGATCCTGGAGCAGGACCTGCAGCCGCGCCTCGACCGTATCCCGGCGCTCAGCATATTCGCGGTGGAACCGCCATCGCTTCCCAGCCCCGGTGACGGCGCGCCTGTCAGCATGGTGATCGGATCCACCGGGCCGATCGAGAACCTGGGTGAACTGGCCGACGAGATCATCGGCCGGGCAATGGCCAGCGGGCGCTTCATCTTCATGGATTCCGACCTGAACTTCGACAAGCCACGCGTCGACCTGAAGATCGATCGCGACAAGGCGGCGGTGATGGGCATCGACATGGCCACGCTGAACGCCGATCTCGCTCCGCTGCTGGCGGGCGCCTTCACCGGCCGCTTCGCGATGGACAGCCGCAGCTACCGGGTGATTCCGCTGGTCCAGCGTTCCGAGCGGCTGAATCCGGAACAGCTGGCGGAACTCTACACCCGGACCCGGGATGGCGAGCCGGTGCCGCTGTCGAACATCGTGACCCTGGAAGAGACGGTCGTGCCCCGGCGCCTGCAGCGCTTCCAGCAACTGAACGCGGTGACGCTGTCCGGGGTGCCGCGGCCGGGGGTCACTCTCGGCGAGGCGCTCGACCTGCTCGACGGGATCGCCGCGGAGGTGCTGCCCGCCGGCTACACGGTGGACTATTCGGGACAGTCGCGCCAGCTGAAGGCCGAGGGCGCGCAGTTCGTGGTCACCTTCTTCTTTTCGCTGGTGGTGATCTATCTGGTGCTGGCCGCGCAGTTCGAATCCCTCCGCGATCCGTTGATCATGCTGATGACCGTGCCGATGTCGATCGCCGGGGCCCTGGTGTTCATCAGCCTTGGCTTCACCTCCGTGAACATCTACACGCAGGTGGGACTGGTCACGCTGATCGGCCTGATCGCCAAACACGGCATCCTGATCGTCGAATTCGCGAACCAGCTGCAGTCGCAGGGGCGCTCGATGCGCGAGGCGATCGAAGAGGCCGCAAGCCTGCGCCTGCGGCCCATCCTGATGACCACCGCGGCTACCGTGATCGCGATGGTACCGCTCCTGCTTGCCACCGGTGCCGGGGCTGGCTCGCGTTTCGCGATGGGCCTCGTCATTGCCAGTGGCATGACGATCGGGACGCTGTTCACCCTCTTTGTGGTGCCCGCGGTCTATCTCTATCTCGCTCGGGACCGTTCCGAAGGAGCCAGCGCCAGTGAGGCGCAGCCAGCGCCCTAGGAGGCCAGCCCCCTGGGCGACCAGGACGTGGGAGCGGCCTCCAGCCGCGATGCGGCGTTGCGCTGAGTACTTCGGGCCATCGCGGCCAGAGACGGCTCCCAAAGGGGCCGAGGCATGTCAACCGCCCGAGGGCGCACCAGGCTGTTTCCGTTTGGCTCCCCGCACCAGGCTCTTGAAGAAGCCGACGACGAGTCCGCCGGTCAGCATGCCGAGAATGTAAACGCCAATGAGCAGCACGGCCCGGGGCATGGTGAGGCTCACGTTGAGAAACCGCACGGTCACGGCCTCGACGTTCTGCAGGGCGAAGACCAGCACGATTGCCGTGATGAGCACGATCAGGCCAATGTAAACGAAGCGCATCTGACTCTCCTTTTCTGCTCGGCTCGCAGGCCGATACGTGAATGGCTGCGGGTGGGCGCTCTCCGCGCGGCTTCCGGGTGCTCCCGGGCGCCCGGTCGCTGAGATGCCCCGCACTGCGCAAAAGGCAGCCGCCGCTGCCCCATAATGCCGGCCGGACGGTCATGGCGATACGCGCCGCTCAGGCGCTGAACCACCAGGTCAGTAGCCCGACACCGACGACCGCCATCGTCACCCCGCCGACCCGGGCGCCAAGGGCGAATCCGCCGATCCCCAGCGACAGACCCGCCTTCACCGTCGCATTGACGAAGGCTGCGATCAGCACTGCAAGCGTGGCCACGGTCACCGCGAGATCCTCGCCCGTCATGTTGGCGAGCGAGAGGGTGATGGCATCCACGTCCGCGATGCCGGATGCGGCGGCAAGCAGGTAGACCCCCGCATCCCCGAAGTATTCGGAGAGCGCGCGGGAAAGCAGCATGATCGCGGCGAGCAGTGCGGCGAAGATCAGGGCCGGCTTGAGCTCGAAGGGATTCTTCAGGCGTGCCCCGCCCCCCTGTGAGCTGCTTTTTCCGCTCCAGTACCAGAAAAGGGCCGCCCCGGAATAGTTCACGATGGTCATTGCGATCACCGGCCAGAGCAGAGTGCTTGCAAGGGTCCAGCTGAATATGCTGCTGACGACCAGGATCCGGGGG
Source organism: Thioalkalivibrio sp. (assembly GCF_041690275.1). Taxonomy (NCBI): domain Bacteria; kingdom Pseudomonadati; phylum Pseudomonadota; class Gammaproteobacteria; order Chromatiales; family Ectothiorhodospiraceae; genus Thioalkalivibrio; species Thioalkalivibrio sp. Next base: position 12,744 of record NZ_JAWLHP010000045.1, on the reverse strand, counting down.
AACATGGTCGCGCAGGCCGCGAGTATCCCGGCTGCGAGGATATTCTCGGAACCCGGCCGCCCACGCGCAAGGCGGGAGAAGTTCACCGTGAGCGCGGTGGAGGACGCGAGTCCCCCAAAGAGTCCGGTTGCCATGATGCCCCTTCGCTCGCCGATCAGCTTCGTCGCGAAATAGCCGACGAAGGAGATTCCGGCAATCAGGACCACCATCCACCAGATCCGGTAGGGGTTCAGGGCCTCCCAGGGACCGTAGCCCTGGTTCGGAAGCAGCGGGAGGATCACCACGGAGATCAGCAGCAGCTTCAGAACGGCGTGGAGCTCCTTCTCTTCCAGTCGACGGACCCAGCGGTGCAGCGTGGGTTTCACTCCGAGCAGAATGGTGGTGACCACCGCGCCGGCGGCGGCGATTTCGCCGTAGCCCAGGGTTGCCATCGCACCGAGGGCGAATGTCAGCAGGCTGGCGATCACGCCGGTGACGCCGACATCGTGGTCCTGGATCTGGCTGAGCGCATGGGCTGTCGCAAGGACGATGGCCAGCACTGCAAACGCAGCGGCGAGAACCGCCGGCCCCAGTTGTTCGGCCAACAGCCCCCACACGCCGCCGAGCAGTCCGATCAGGGCGAAGGTCCGGATGCCCGCGACACGCGTGCCCTCCGCCTGCTCCCGGCCCTGCCAGCCACGCTCGAGGCCGATCAGCAGACCCAGCGCGAGCGCGATGCCCAGACCCAGGAAGTCTGCGATGTCAGTGCTTATGGCGTCTCCTCCGCTGAATCGTCCTTCCCTTTACGGTAGCCGATCACTGCTGCGGATGCTGCCGAGACCTGCGGCGAGCGCCTTGAATCGAGCGTCTCCCGGCACCGGAGAACCGCTCCCTGCGCATGCTCATCGCCTTCTTGCCATTTCGGTGTCCGGGGCCCGGAAGGTGGCACCCGATGGCACCGCGATCCGGGCGCGGCAGGTCTGCGACCGGCGTTGTGCAGTGTCCGCCCGGGTCACCGTAGGCGAGACCCGACTCCTTTGCTGAGCAGGCGCGCAAACAGCTGATAGTGGCGGAGAGGGTGGGATTCGAACCCACGGTACGCTCGCGCGTACAACGGTTTTCGAGACCGCCCCGTTCGACCGCTCCGGCACCTCTCCGCGGGGTCGTTGCGGTGACGGTTCCGTGGACCGCGGGGACCCGGGATTCCCGTCATCGCGCGCGGATGATAGCAGATCGCTGGCGGGCAGGGCACGCGGTGTGGGCCATCAAATGTCAGGGCATCAGCCGGGTAATCGTCCAGCCCCCTGCCTCCCGCGTATATTGGAAGCGGTCGTGCAGGCGGCTTTCGCGCCCCTGCCAGAACTGGACGAGCTGCGGCTCGAGCCGGTACCCGATCCACGCCGGGGGCCGCGGAACCTTGCCGTCCGGATAACGCGCCCGCAGCGCGTCGAGGCGACGTTCCAGGTCTTCGCGGCTGGCTATGGGCTGGCTCTGGTGCGAGGCGGCGGCCGCGTACCGGCTTCCAAGCGGGCGGCTGGCGAAGTATTCGTCCGCGAGCTCCGGTTCGAGCATGCGGACCTCCCCGTCGAGGCGGACCTGGCGTTCGAGTTCGGGCCAGTAGAACAGGATGGAGGCCTTCGGGTTGACGGCGAGCTGCTGTCCCTTGAGGCTGCGGGAATCGGTGTACCAGCAGGGACCTTCGTCGTCGAGGTGTTTCAGCAACACGGTACGGGCGGTGGGTTGGCCGTCACCGCCGGCGGTGGCGAGGATCATCGCGGTCGGTTCGGGACTCTCGATGCCCTGCGCATCGACCAGCCAGACCGCGAGCTGATCCAGCGGGTCGGCCGCAAGATCGGCCCGGCGCAGCTGGCCAAGGCAGTAATCGCGGCGTGTGTGTCGGTGGTCGATGCGCGCCATCGGGGGTTACCTCGCGATGTGGAGTCCTGAGGGAGATTATTTCACTTTTCCGGGCCGGTGGACGCGCTTTCCGGCGAATTGGCAGGCGCTGACCGGGCGAGTTACAAGACGCGTGCACGGCGCGCGAAGTTCATTTTGAGGAGTCGAGATGGCAAAGCCGATAGTGGCCGCAGTGGAACCCGCGGGTGTCCGGCTCGAAAAGGGCCGGGAATATTACTTTTGCCGATGCGGGCGCTCCAGCGATCAACCCTTCTGTGATGGCTCGCACGAGGGCACCGGCATGGAGCCGATCGCGTTCACGCCTCGCGAAGACGGTGAGAACTGGCTGTGCCGGTGCAAGCAGTCGAACGATCTTCCCTATTGCGACGGCACCCACGCGCAGGTGCCGGAGGGCGCGGTCGGACAGGAATTCGACGGTGTGCGCGATGACACGGAAGACGCCGGAGATGACGCCCCGCCCGGGCCGCGCAACACTGGAACCGAGCCCCACGTGGAGTTCATTCACGCCCTAGCGGACGGCGGCCTGGAGGCGGTGGGGGCGATGGGGCCCACGGTGGCGATGGGCGTGCCGCGCGAGCGCACGCCATCCTGGGATGACATCCAGATCCTTGCCGCTCAGTTGGCGCGCCGGCCGCTCGCCGGCGACGCCGAAGTTGACAGCGCACTGGTGATCGGACCGGAGGCCCGGCGACCGCTGCGACTCGAGATGCCGCTGCTGGTCACCGACATGAGCTTCGGGTCATTGTCCCGCGAGGCCAAGATCGCGCTGGCGCGCGGCGCGGAACGAGCCGGCACCGGCATCTGTTCCGGAGAGGGTGGGATGCTCCCGGAAGAGCAGGCCGAGAACGCGCGCTATCTCTTCGAACTGGGTCCGGCACGCTACGGCTATTCGGAGGGATTGCTCGAGAAGGTGCAGGCCTTCCACTTCAAGGGCGGCCAGAGTGCGAAGACCGGTGTCGGCGGGGTGCTTCCCGCTGCGAAGGTCTCGAAAGAGATCGCCGAAGTGCGCGGTATCGAGCCCGACCGGGATGCGGTATCCCCGCCGGTGATTCCGGACCTGGAGACGCCCGCCGATTTCCGCCGCTTCGCGGATTCGGTCCGCGAACGGACCGGCGGCGTTCCGATCGGCTTCAAGCTCTCCGCGAACCACATCGAGCAGGACCTGGCCTTCGCCCTCGAGGCCGGCGCCGACTACGTGATTCTCGATGGGCGCGGTGGCGGCACCGGGGCGGCGCCGGCCCTGCTCAGGGACCACATCAGCGTCCCGACCATCCCGGCACTGGCGCGTGCGCGGCACTACCTGAACCTCCGTGGTGCCAGCGGCCGGGTCACCCTGATGGTGACCGGCGGGCTGCGCACGCCGGCGGATTTCGTCAAGGCCCTGGCGCTGGGTTCCGACGGGATCGCACTGGGCAACACTGCGATTCAGGCAGTGGGGTGTGTCGGGGCGCGCATCTGCCACACCAACCGTTGCCCAACGGGTGTGACAACCCATGATCCGGAGCTGCGCAAGCGTCTGGATCCGGAGAAGGGTGCGGCGAGACTCGCCCGCTTCCTCGGCGCCTCCCTGCAGCTGATGCAGGTACTGGCCCGTGCGGCCGGTCGGGCGCGTCTGGCCGACCTCGGGCACGAGGACCTGATCACCTTCAACCGTGACCTGGTGGAAATGGCCAATGTGCCCTACGCCGGCGTGCACAGCCGCCGCGACTGACATCGGCGGCAGCGTCTTTAGGAAATAACTTCAATGGAACCAGGAAGGCCACTGTTTTCCCATCGAAAGTATTGGGCGGAGCGCTTCGGCATCGCACCATTCCTGCCGATGTCACGTCCGGAGATGGAGGCCCTCGGCTGGGACTCCTGCGACGTGATCATCGTCACCGGGGACGCCTATGTGGACCACCCGAGTTTCGGCATGGCGATCATCGGGCGACTGCTGGAGGCCCAGGGGTTCCGGGTGGGCATTATCAGCCAGCCGGACTGGTGTTCCGCCGAGCCCTTTCGCGAGCTGGGAAGGCCGAATCTCTTCTTCGGCGTCACCGCCGGCAACATGGATTCGATGGTGAACCGCTACACCGCCGACCGGCGGATCCGGCGCAACGACGCCTATACACCGAATGACGAGGGCGGAAGACGGCCTGACCGTGCGGTAATCGTCTATTCACAGCGGGTGCGTGAGGCCTGGCCGGGCGCGCCGATCGTGATTGGCGGCATCGAGGCCAGCCTGCGGCGGATCGCGCACTACGACTACTGGTCGGACAAGGTGCGGCGTTCGGTCCTGCTGGACTCCCGCGCCGACCTGCTGTTGTTCGGCAACGCAGAGCGCGCGCTGGTGGAGGTCACCCACCGGGTCGCCAGCGGCCAGCATCCCCGGGAGATCCGGGATGTTCGCGGCAGCGTGTTTCTGCGCGATTCGGTACCCGCTGACTGGGTCGTGGTCGACTCCACGGAAGTGGATCTGCCCGGAGCGGTGGATCCGAAGCCCGACCCCTACGCCGACACCAGCGCCGCCGAATGCGACGCGAGGGGCGGCGGTCGTCCGGACCAGCCGAAGGTGGTGCGGCTGCAGCGGGCGATCCCGCGCGGCCATCCCCGGGAGCGGACCGCGGTCCGGCTGCCGGCCTTCGAACAGGTGCGCGCCGACCCCGTGCTCTATGCCCATGCCTCGCGGGTGCTGCACCTCGAGACGAACCCCGGAAACGCCCGTGCGCTGGTGCAGCGCCACGGAGACAAGGAGGTATGGCTGAATCCACCACCGATCCCGCTCAGCACGGCGGAGATGGACGCGGTCTACGATCTCCCCTTCGCCCGCGCCCCGCACCCGTCCTACGGGGGTGCGCGTATCCCGGCCTGGGAGATGATCCGCTTCTCGGTGAACATCATGCGCGGCTGCTTCGGTGGCTGCACCTTCTGCTCGATCACCGAGCACGAGGGACGGATCATCCAGAGCCGTTCCGAGTCATCGATCCTGCGCGAGGTGGAGGAGATCCGCGACCGGGTCGAGGGATTCACCGGCGTGATCTCGGACCTTGGCGGGCCGACAGCGAACATGTATCGCCTCGCCTGCAAGGACCCGGAGATCGAGCGCAGCTGCCGCCGGCTTTCCTGCGTGTATCCGGGCATCTGCAGGAACCTGAACACGGACCATTCGGCACTGGTGGGTCTGTATCGCAGGGCGCGGGCGCTTCCGGGGATCAAGAAGGTGCTGATCGCGTCGGGTCTGCGCTACGACCTCGCGGTGGAATCGCCCGAATACGTGCGCGAACTGGTGACGCACCATGTTGGCGGGTACCTGAAGATTGCACCGGAACATACGGAAAATGGACCTCTTTCGAAGATGATGAAGCCGGGAATGGGGACCTATGACCGGTTCAAGCTGATGTTCGACCGCTTCTCGCGGGAGGCGGGCAAGGAACAGTACCTGATTCCCTATTTCATAGCCGCGCACCCCGGCACGACCGACGAGGACATGCTGAACCTTGCGCTCTGGCTGAAACGGAACGGCTTTCGTGCGGACCAGGTGCAGGCCTTCCTGCCCGGACCGATGGCCCTTGCCACCGCGATGTGGCACACGGGCCGCAATCCGTTGCGCGGGGTCCGCCGCGAGGACGGTGGACGAGTGCATTCGGCGAAGGGCCTGCGGGCGCGCCGACTGCACAAGGCCTTCCTCCGCTACCACGACCCGGAGAACTGGCCGCTGCTGCGCGGCGCGTTGCAGCGGATGGGCCGGGCCGACCTGATTGGCAATGGCAAGCGGCACCTGGTGCCGAGCTATCAGCCGGCCGGGACCGGGCGGCGTGCGGGGAGGCCCGGAGCCGGCTCCGCGAAGGGCAGGGGGTTCAAGACCCAGCACACCGGCTTGAAGGACGCGGCAGCGCCGCGCAGGACCGGCAGAACGCGCCGGGGCGCCTGACTCAGGTGCGCGGTTCGCGTGGCGCGTCCTTCTTCCGGAAACGCAGCGGCGAGAGGCACGCGCTGAGGGACGCAGGCAGCACCTCGGGCAGATCAAAGATGCGGTCGGCGAGCAACTGCGCGGCAAGCGGGGCGTAGAGCACTCCGCGTGATCCGTGCCCGAGGTTGACGAAGACCCGGCCGATCGCGGCGCCGTGCGCCGTGCCCGGTTCGCCTGTGGCCGGGCCGGGATCCAACCCGCCGACCGCCGGCAACCGATCCCGGAACACGGCGCGAGTGCCGTACCAGGCGCCGCTCACCGCCACGGTGGTCACCGACTCGAGTGCCGGGTCGGCCCAGTTCAGCTGGTGGAGGTTCCGGGTGTTGTCGGCATCATGCACGCCGCTGTCGGCGCTGTCGTGCCGGTAGGTCGCCCCGAGCCAGTGCTGCCCCTCGTGCTCCGGCAGGCAGTAACCCCTGCCGGTGAGGGCCATGCGTCCGATCGCGCGCAGCCGGGTGCGTACCCGGGTGAGCTGCCCGCCGACACGCAGGGGCCGGGGTTGGTCCGGGCACAGGGCAGGCCCCGCACCCGTGGCGATCACGATCGCGTCGAAGGCCTCCTGCCCCCCGTCGGCGTAGCCGAGGACGGCATGCATCTGCGCCCCGGCGACGGTGACCACCCGGCGCTGACGGATCTCCAGCCCCTGAGCAAGGCGCCGGCAGAACGCGCCGAGATCCACACCGACGCCCTGAGGATAGCGCAGAACCGGACAGTCGGGATCGATTCGCAACACCTCGTAGAGACCTCCCGCATGCCGGGGATCCGCGGCGGCCAGCCGGGCGAGGCGCCGTGCGGCATGACGGGTGATGCCGCGATGCTCGATGCCCTCGGCGCGCAGGATACCGTCGTCGCGTTCGGTTCCGGCGGCGCTCAGCAGGGCCCGTGTGGCCTGCATGCCGGCGAGTGCCAGCGCATTGCGTACGGTGTCGCCGGCGCTCAGGTGCGGGGAGAGCAGGGCGGCCGGGTTGCCGGAGGTCTGCGCCGCCACGCCGTGGGAGTCGAGGACGGTCACACGGGCGCCACGGTCGTGCAGTGCCAGGGCCGTTGACAGCCCGGCGATGCCGGCACCGATCACGGCAACGCGCTCCGCAGGGGCACTGTCGGACTCCACCGCGGCGCGGAACCGGCCGATCAGTCGTTCCCGCTTCCCGCGAAAACCGGAGTGCCGCTGCACCGCGAATCCGGAAGCGGTGAGATCGCGACGCACCTGCCCGGCGGCGGTGAAGGTGCCAAGCGTGGTGCCGGCGCGAGAGAGGCGCGCCACCTGCCGGAACACCGCGATGTTCCACAGGGCCGGGTTCCGGCTCGGGGTGAACCCATCGAGGAACCATGCGTCCACGGTCCCTCGAACATTCGCGAATCCTGGCGCGGCGTCCCCGTAGACCAGGGTCAGCACCACGCGGTCCTCCGGGAAGTGAAGCCGGTGCAGGCCGGTCACCGGTGGCGGGTACTGGGCCAGCAGACGGTTCACATCCGCCCCCGGAATGCCCTGCGCTGCCAGTGCCCGCTGCAGGTCCTCCGGTGCCAGCGGGTGTGCCTCTGCACTCAGGTAGCTGAGAAAGGCGCCGGCGGGGGCATTCCGACGCCAGGCGCCCAGCGTCAGAAAGAAGTTCAGGCCCGTACCGAAGCCTGTCTCCCCGATTGCGAACCGACGGGCGTGGCGGAATCGCGAGGGCAGGTCGTTGGCGTCGATGAAGACCGTCTGCACCTCCCCGCGCGGGTCCTCCGCGCTGAAGTAGATGTCGTCGTACTCGAGCGCCCTCGGCAGGTCGCCGTCCCAGCGCAGATGAATCGGGGTCAGGGATCTGAGCAAGGACTCCTGCACGCTCGGACTCCAGGTTCCCGGGTCGGACCGGTCGGTGCTCAGAGCCCGGTGCCGGGCAGCGGTTGCATGGCCAGTTGCCCCGGTGCGGCGGCCTCCGCGAGTCCCAGCAGGAGAGGCTGTGCGGTGCGCTGAAACCGTGCCAGTTCGGCGCCCGAAAGGGGCGCGCCGCCAGGCAACTGCACGCGCATCGGATCCACAGCGCGACCGTCGATGTGCAGCTCGTAGTGCAGGTGGGCGCTGGTGGTCCGCCCGCTGTTGCCGGAGAGCGCGATGCGCTGACCGCGCCTGACCCGCTGACCGGGTTGCACCAGGGCCTTCTGCAGGTGCAGATAACGGGTGCTGAAGCCCTGGCCGTGCTCGATCATCAGGAGTCGTCCGGCGAGGGGATGGTGCTCCACCCTGGTGACACGCCCGTCCGCGGGTGCAAGGATCGGCGCACCCACCGGCATCGCGAAATCGGTGCCGTTGTGCGGTGCGACGCGCCCGGTCACCGGATGCCGCCGCCCGTCGCTGAAACCGGAGGTCATCCGGTATTCGCCTTCGAAGGGGTGGCGGTCAAAGGGTGGCAGCAGCGGCTGACCCTCCGGGGTGTAGAAACGTCCGTCCGCGTGGCGAACGGCGGTCAGAATCCCGTTCTTCCGGCTCAATTCAAAGGCCAGCACGCGGATGTCGTAGGGCGTGTCATCGCCAGCCAGTCGCTCGATCTCCAGCAGCAGGGTGTAGCGGTCGCCCGACCCCATCTCCTCTCCCGGCGGGAGATGGTTTCCAAGAAGCACGCCGATCGCGCGCGCGGTCGCCGGAACCAGGCCGGGCTCCTCCCGGAGCGAATCGACGACGCTGCCGCGGACCTTGCCCTGCAGCACGCGGTGGCCGACCTCGCGCTCAGTCGAGATCTCCACCCGCGTGAAGGCCTCGGTTCCCTCGAGGCGAACCCACTCGTGGCCCCGGGCCCGATCCGTCCAGAGCCGCAGACGCTTCAGTCCTCCTGCTGCGTCCGTCTGCCACTCGATCTTCTGCCCCGGATGAACGACGTCGAGCAGCCGGGCGTTCTCCGGGTCGCTACCGAGCTGAAACAGCGTGCGCAGGCGCAAGCCCCAGTGGCTGTTCCAGAGGGCGGTAAGGTGTTCGCCCTCACGCAGGGTGTGCCGGGACCACTCTGCAGCCGGCCAGATGCTCCGGTCCCCGTCCCGAGCGGGATCCGGGTCGAAGGCCGCACCTGCGCTCGGTATCGGCAATCCGGTGTCCTGGCGGGCCGGGGTCGACCGGTTGGCCGCCGGATTCTGCAGCAGCACCTGTGGAGCGGCCTCGACGATCTCTTTCTGATGGGCCGATCGTTCCGCGGAAACCATGATAAAATCCGAACAAAACGGCGTTTTCTGCAGGCAGCTTCTGAAGTGCAGCAGGCGATCGTGGACCGGCCGGGCCAGCGTTGCGGGCGCGCCCGGGGGCGACTCGGCGGCCGGCGCGGGTCCCGCCGGCAGGAGGCTCGAGACGGAAATGGCGGTGAGGCCCAGGCTGCCAAGGACAAGCAGCGAGAACGGTACACGGAATACCGGCATGGTTCTTCGTCGTCTGGGGGCCGGCCTTGTATACCACCAAACACGGCGGAATAAAAACCGGCATGCGCCGATCCGTGGCAATCGGGCGTTCAGTTGCGCACGCCGACCCCGCGATTGAGCAGGGTCAGCGCAAACAGATAGAGGCCCAGGATGAAGCCGATGATGATGGCATAGGACACCGTCAGTGACAGGTCGGAGGTGCCGAGCAGCCCGTAGCGGAAGGCATTCACCATGTACAGGATCGGATTCAGTTGCGACACGGCCTGCCAGAAGTCCGGTAGCAGGGACACGGAGTAGAAGACGCCTCCGAGATAGGTCAGCGGTGTCAGCACGAAGGTGGGGACGATGGAGATGTCGTCGAAGTTGCGCGCAAACACGCCGTTGATCAGGCCGGCCAGTGCGAATACGACGGAGGTCATCACCACCACGGATACGGTGACGGTGAGGCTGTGCAGGCTGAAGGGACTGAAAAAGAGCGACACCAGTGTCACGGCGACCCCTACGGCGAGCCCCCGGGCAACGCCGCCGCCAACGAAGCCGAGAATGATGAGGCTGTTGGGAACCGGCGACACCAGCAGTTCCTCGATATGGCGCTGAAACTTCGAACTGAAGAACGAAGACACCACGTTGGAGTAGCTGTTGGTGATCACGGCCAGCATGATCAGACCGGGCACGATGAAGTCCATGTACCGGATGCCCTCCATCTCGCCGATGCGGGAACCGATCAGGCCACCGAAGATGATGAAATAAAGGGCCATGGTGACCATCGGTGGCAGCACGGTCTGTACCCAGATCCGGGCGAAGCGCAGCACCTCCTTGGTGACGATGGTGCGCAGGGCGGTCCAGTTCTCGTGCAGGTGCAGCGGCTTCATGGCGCGCTCCGGATGCCGCGATCCGCGGATTCCACGGCCCGGGTCATGCGGACGAAGAGTTCTTCGAGGCGGTTGGTCTTGTTGCGCATGCTCTGGACGTGTATGCCGGCCCCGTCCAGGAGCTGGAAGAGGGTGTTCAGGTCTTCGCCGCGGTTGATGTCCGCCTCCAGCGTCAGTTCATCGATGCGCCGCAGCCGAATGCTGTCGTGGTCGGGAAGCCGCTGCGCGGCCGCCCGCAACTCCAGCACGACGGTCTCGGTGTCGAGCTTCGCCAGCAGTCCCCGCATCGTCGTGTTCGCGACGATGTGGCCGTGATCGATGATCGCGATGTTTCGGCACAGGCGCTCGGCCTCTTCCAGGTAGTGCGTGGTGAGGATGATGCTGCGCCCGTCACAGTTGATGTCCTGCAGGAACTCCCACATGGAACGCCGTAATTCGATGTCGACCCCGGCGGTGGGTTCGTCGAGAATCAGCAGCCGTGGTTCGTGCACGAGTGCCCGGGCAATCATCAGGCGCCGCTTCATGCCACCGGACAGGGTGCGCGCCATGTCCTGGCGCTTGTCCCACAATCCGAGTTCCCCGAGGTAGTGCCGTGCGCGTTTCCAGGCCTCCCGGCGCGGGATCCCGTAGTAACCGGCCTGGTTCACCACTACCTCGGCCACGGGTTCGAAGTTGTTGAAGTTGAATTCCTGCGGGACCAGTCCGATATTCCGCTTCACCTCCTGCACCTCCCGGTCCAGGTCGTGGCCGAATACCTGTACCTTGCCCGAGGTCTTGCTGATCAGCGAGGTCACGATCCCGATGGTGGTGGACTTTCCCGCCCCGTTCGGCCCGAGCAGTGCGAAGAAGCTGCCCTCGGCCACCGTCAGGTCGATACCCTTCAGGGCCTCGAACCCGTTGCGGTAGCTCTTGCGCAGGGCGCGGATCTCCAGGGCGGCATTGCTCATAGGGGTCCTTGATCCTGTTGCGTGGCTTGGTTGGCGCAGGGGTCGTGACGGTATCATGACCGTGGCGTCCAGGCGTGAAGATGACGCACAAGTGACTCTTTCCAATCCCGACCGTTCAGGAGCTCCCGTGGAATCCCATTTTGTCGCTTCGACCGATGCCGCCATATCCCTGGTACCGGTGACCACCGAGTCGCTGCCGGACATCCTGTCTGCCCGACCGGAACGATGGCGCAACTGGGCGGAGCATCGCGACTTCGAGGGCCGGCCCGGCACCCTGCTGCGCGTTCCGTCGGTCGAGGGACGAACCGAGGGCGTGCTCGTGGGCTACGATGCCGCGCAGCCGGTCTGGATGCTGGCCCACGCCGCGCAGCGGCTCGAGGCCGGGGTCTACCGCCTGGACGAGGAACGGCTCGGCGCCGAGGCAAGGCTCTCGGCGGCGGTGGGCTGGGGCCTGGGATGCTACCGCTTCCAACGCTACCGCAACACCGAAAGGGCGCTTCCGCGCCTGGCCTGGCCCGACGGAGTGGATGCCCGGCGGGTCGAGGCGATGGTCGCGGCCCATGCGCTGGTACGCGACCTCATCAATACGCCGGCGCGGGACCTGATGCCGGAGGACCTGGCGGGAGCTGCAACGGAGATTGCCGCCGAGTTCGGGGCGGAAATCGAGGCCTTGGACGGGCCCGGTGCGATCGCCGACGCCTATCCCTGTATCCACGCGGTGGGGTCCGCCAGCGCGCACCCGCCGCGGGTGATCGAAGTCAATTGGGGCGAGGCCGGGCAGCCCCGCGTGGTGCTGGTCGGCAAGGGGGTGTGTTTCGACTCGGGGGGGCTGAACCTGAAGCCGGGCAACGGCATGCGCCTGATGAAGAAGGACATGGGCGGCGCGGCGATCGCCCTGGGGCTGGGCCGGCTGATCATGGAGCTCGGTCTGCCGCTCCGGTTGACGCTGCTGCTGGGTGCGGCGGAGAACGCGGTGGGCTCGCGTTCCTTCCGTCCGGGAGACGTATTGACCGCGCGCAACGGCAAGACCGTGGAGATCGACAACACGGATGCCGAGGGACGCCTGCTGCTGGCTGATCTGCTGGTGCGGGCCGGGGAGTTCGATCCTGACCTGGTGATCGATTTCGCGACCCTGACCGGCGCCGCGCGGGTGGCGGTAGGGACGGAGATCTCGGCGTTCTTCAGCACGGATCCCGACCTGGCCCGGGGGTTGATCGGCCCGGCGGAGGCCTGGGATGACCCGGTATGGGAACTGCCGCTGCACGAGGGCTATCGGCACATGCTGAAGAGCGACATCGCGGACACGGTCAACAGCAGCTCGGGCGGCTTCGCAGGGGCGATCACCGCGGCCCTGTTCCTGAAGGACTTCGCGCCGCAGGACGTGCCGTGGCTGCATTTCGACGTGATGGCCTGGAACAACCGGAACCGCCCCGGCCGCCCCAAGGGCGGCGAGGCCATGGGCCTGCGCGCGGTCCTCGGCCTCCTCGAGTCCCGCTTCGCCTCAGGGTGAGGGCCCAGACCTGCCGTAGGCCAGCCCCTCGCGTGACGCGAGTGGCCGTGGGAGCGGCTTCCAGCCGCGATTGCCCACCCGGCGCACCATCGCGGCCAGGAGGCCGCTCCCACAAAACATCGGCACCGCCCCCGTAGGAGCGGCTTCCAGCCGCGATGCGGCGTTGGGCTGATTGCCCCGGGCCAT
>NZ_JAWLHP010000044.1:0-25669 GCF_041690275.1 Thioalkalivibrio sp. | reverse complement strand
AGGCGGCTTGATCGACCATCAGTTCGACGCACCTGGTCAGTTCGTTCGCGTTTGGCACGGGTGCTTGGCAGCCGTTTGCTGCGCTTACCCAGTCAGCGTCATCAGAGGCTCGTGAATCCAGGATAAACGGCGCCTCGCGGCGTGCGGGAGCGTTTTTTGGGGCGAAGAGCCCCATTCGACAATCAGATCGTTCGCAACCGCAGATCGTACTGGCAGATCTGCCAACTCGGGCCTGACGCCAGTGTTGGAGCGGATAGTCCCTTATCTGCCGGGGTTTCCGCGGAGGTTGTCGGGATTGATCGAGGTTTGCATGAGAGATGAAGGGCATGAAGCTTGAGGCCTTGCATGTGGAGGACGCGAAGGTCAGGGACTATCTGCTGAGTAGCAGCCATCCCGTCGGGCGGTTCAAGGCGCGGTTTTTTCGATCGCTGGGTTTTACGGAGGAAAACTGGCCCGAATTGAAAACCTCCCTTCTCTGTCTTGGGCGCGATGGTATGGTGACTGGCCCATTGCCCAGCGACCATGGAAGCAAGTATCTCGTATCTGATAGTCTGACTGGGCCAAACGGAAGAAGCGCGACCGTTCTGACCGTCTGGATCGTGTTGGAACACTCGAAGACGGCGCGCTTGGTGACAGCAATGCCAGGAGACAGGACATGACGCTGAATCTGCTGGATGTGGTCATTCTGCAGCGAGATTTACCTGAGCACGGTCTGGCTGCCGGTGATCTGGGGACGGTTGTCGAACTGTATGGCGACACGGCTGCGGACGTTGAGTTCGTCCGTGCTTCCGGGCGTACTCAGGCGCTGGTGGAGCTGGCGATTTCGGATCTGCGCGAGGTGGGCGATGCAGACTTGCTGACCGTGCGGCAGGTTGAGCGCGTCGCCTGAAGCTGGAGAACCCGGCGTTCCAGCGCGCCGACAGCGATTCCAGCGGCTGGAATCCCACCTGAACGCCCCGCCCCCACGCACCGCTCATGCCCTTCGATGCCACCGGCCGCATGGCGGCGGCGATTCCCTTCGCCTTCGACGACTACCTGGAACTGGTGGATGCCACCGGCCGAGTGATCCGCGAGGACAAACGCGGCTTCATCCCCGGCGAAACCCCGAGGCTGCTGGAACGGCTCGCGATCGACCCCGAGCAGTTCGTCGCCACCGCGGGCCGGATGCTGCGCCAGTTCGGCAGCGCCATTGGCACGCCGGCGCACATCACCGATCTCTGCGCGGCCCGTCAGGCGCGGTATCTGCGCGGGATGGGGGCTGCGCGTGCGCTGTTCGAGAGGCGGGCGGCCTGACCAACCCTTCAGGCCCGGAGGGATGCGCCGTAACAGCCATTTTGTTCAACGGATACACGCCGACGGACCGGTGCCTTCAGCACCTCATTCGCGCAGGCGCTCGAGAGCGGCCCGGAGGGGCGGCAACTCAACCTCCACCACAGTCCAGATCGTCTCCATATCGAGGCCAAGATAATCGTGTACGACGATATTGCGGAAACCAGCAATCGCCCTCCAGGGGATTTTCGCTTCCACAGATTTGGCCTCCTGCGACAGCCGCTGACTCGACTCCGCCAGCACTTGGAGATTCCGAACGACCGCGTCCTGTATCAGCCGTGAGCCAAAGAACCGGTCTCGTTGGAGCTGAGTGTATTCCTCCACCCGGGCAATACAATCGAGCATGTGCTCGACATAGACATGGTCTGTTGCGCGATCCGGTATCAAAGTTGTTCTGGCGACCGCCCCAGCCGATTACAAGAGCTCTGCTTCGCAGAGCACGCGTTCACGCAGGGCAGGGTTCAGCGCCGATCTCGTAACGATATCCACCCGCCTGCCGAGCAAGTCCTGGGCATCCATGAGCATGGCCCCGAGCACGAACGCGGACGTCCCTGGGGGCGCATCCACCAAGAGATCGACATCGCTGTTCATGTCAGCATCACCCCTAGCCATAGACCCGAACACGTGCACGCTCCGTAACCCATAGCGCGAGGCCAAGGCCTTAAGCTCCTTTCGATGTTTCTGGACGACTGGATGCATGCGCGTTCCCGATCCGGTGTTCCGAAGTTTACTACCCCTGCAGCGTCCCAGGTCTCGTCCCCGAGTACTCTTGGGGAAACCGGGACATGCGGAAAACTCCGGGACACCCACTTTGCTCGCCCCTCAGGCGGCGATGACGGGACTTGGGCGTTCAGGCCGTCTGGAATCGCATGAGGGCGAGTTCCCCTTCGGCTACCCGAGAAGACACATTCAAGAACTCGATCCCAACGATCTGATCGTTCTCGTCGTAGTCCAGAATGACCCCCGGCCGCACTTCTTCCGAATCGACAATTCGGGATTCGTCCAACCGGAAATACAGTGCATCCACATCCCTATCCAACTTGATTTTCATGTCTGTCGACTCAGTCTGCGATCGAGAAAGACCGTTATGCGTTTCGAGGGCGTCACTGCGATGCGACATTCACGACAACTGTGAGCCAACGTCCGCCGCTCTCGGGAATCTGCTTGATGAAATGCCGAGTCCCGTCGCCTTTGTCCTCGGTGCGGTCGGGAAATTCCGTGGCGCGATCGGCCCATTCAGCCGGGATCCCGCGTTCGACCAGCATCTGCCGGAAATGCGCTGTGTCCTCCAAGCCTGCAGACTAGGGGACAGCCTCCTCTTCGTCCACTGGTCCGAACAGGTGCTGAGCGCGGATCGTGTGGAGGATGTGGTGGGAACCGGGCGCACCAGCCAGGATGACCCGAAAGCGTCACCCCGGACTTGATCCGGGGTCCGTGCCGCGTCAGACAGAGCCCTTGGCGCGAGTGTTCCATGGGTTGAGAACAGCGACGCCGGTGGGCTCGAAGTGCCGAACATGGCGTGTCACGACGGTCAGTCCATGCTCCTGAGCGGTCGCGGCAATCAGCAGGTCGGCACCATCGTGGCCGATCGCCGCCGAGAAACGCCCCCGGCGGCGAGCGACTTCCGTCTCAATTCCGAGAATGCGATCCGCATACAGGCGAAGGATCCTGTCCAGCCAGGCGGTCAGGTTGTTCGCGAACTCAGCGTTCCTGGTCTGCTGGAGCTGAATGCCACGTTCGATCTCACCAATCGTGACCACGCTGAGAAACAGATCGGAGGGGCGCTGACCTGCAATCCAATGCACCACCCCGGGATCGCGCTCACGACGGCGGAGTTCCGAGAGAACAACGGTGTCCAGCAGATACATCAGAAGTCGACATCGCGCTGCCGCAGGGGCACCCGCTCGAACGGTTGATCGTCCTGTGGCAGCTCGAGCAGCAGCTTGTTGAACGGAGGTGCCGCCGCCTTCTCCAGGCGCTGCAGACGCTCGAAGACCTCGGCCGAGAGAACGACGCCCACCCGTCTGCCGCGTCGCGTTACCCACTGCGGCTCACCGCGCTGGGCGGCATCAACGACCGCACTGAAACGATTCTTGGCGTCCTGAAGAGACCATGTGGGCTCGGTCATGATTTCTACCTGTCTAGATGATCTGTCTAGATTGTAGAAGCGCGCACCAGTGTGAACAAGCAAAACGGGGACCGATCTATTTCCAGGAGCCCCGGACACTCACCTTTTGCGTGCATTTTCCCGTTACCGGGTCCGATCCTCTATCGGGATCGCAAGGGGTTGGGGAACTCCCCCAGGCTCAGCGCGTGGCTGATGCGACGAATGGACTTGAGCGTCACGGTGTACGGCTTGCCGAACAGGTCGAACCTGATGTGTGCTCCGCGGTGAAAGGCATCGGGCGCGAAGAGGAGCACACCCACCTCGGGGCGCCCGCGATCACGGAAGAAGAAGCCAGGCTCGACGACATCGACCGGCGTCTCGTAATCAATGAGATGCAGCCGGGTCGGCCAGCAGGCATCCGCCAGGTACTCGGCGCCAAGAGAGACATGTCCATCGTTCCCGAAGCGTAGCCAGCGGATCAGGCCGAGCTTCCACAGGATCTTCTCCTGGTCCGCCATTCGGATCGCCAGCAGGCTGCCGCTGTAGAGCCGCTGCGTCGGGGCCTGGAGCAGCAGCGAGACGTTCCCGGCGCCGACGTTCCTGAGCCAGGCGGGGGTGAGCCTGGCGTCCCGGATTTCAGCTGGCCGGGCCTCGGCATTGGCGTGCAGCCCGATATCAAGCTCGAAACTGGCATTGTGGATTGCAGCTGGCTCGTCATCGGCATCCGCTTGCTCATCAACCTCGCGCGCGGCGGATTCCCAGGTGTCCACCAGGTGCTGAAAACGCCTCGGCGAAAGCCACTCCACTTCCCGCAGGACCGGAGGGGCGTTGCCCCCGACGTCCATCGCATCCCGTGCCTCGCGGTAGCCGAGGCCGGCCTTGAAGACGTCCGGTATCCCGAGCGGGTCATCGACCGATGCGGCAAAGAAGCCGCCCGGCATCATGTCCGACATCATGCCGGAG
Source organism: Thioalkalivibrio sp. (assembly GCF_041690275.1). Taxonomy (NCBI): domain Bacteria; kingdom Pseudomonadati; phylum Pseudomonadota; class Gammaproteobacteria; order Chromatiales; family Ectothiorhodospiraceae; genus Thioalkalivibrio; species Thioalkalivibrio sp. The sequence goes on along the minus strand of NZ_JAWLHP010000044.1, from coordinate 21,270 downwards.
GGGGATCGCTTGCAGTGGATGTCGGCGTGCACCAGCGCATGGCTCTCGAACAGCCCGGTCACCGCCACGAGCGGGCCGGCGTGGGCGGGCCCGTCGTTGAACTGGGTGGCGAGCGGGACCGCCCAGCGCTTGCGCAGGCGCTTGTCCAGGGGCTCCGTGCCCTGCTGGTCAGCCGGTGCCGCCTTCGGCGGCGCGGCGCGCAGTGTCGCCAGGACCGGCTGCAACTCGATGACGCGGGCGTTGGCATCGCCCGCGGGCGGCGCGCCGGCGATGAGCGACGGTGGCTCGTCGCTGTCCAGCGACATCCAGAGCCTGGACGAGGTGTCGGGCATGGCGCCGGGATCGGTGACCGCCGTGCACTGCACCGGCACCGACTGGATCCAGTGGGCCAGCGCTTCCATCTCCCCGGGCTGCAGCGTGCGGCTCCGGCTGGACGCCAGGACGCCTATACGGGCCGCAACGCGGTCGATGCTGTCCGGAACGAACGCAAGCCCCGCCGCATCCTCGGCGCTCGGGTCCGCGACCACGCCGAGCTCCTCCGCAACCGCCAGCATGCGATGAATCCGGTGCCATGTCCCCTCTGGCTCCGACTGGTTCAGGCGCCACCCGTGCAGACACAGGCCTCCGGTCAGCGCCAGGGCCCGGCGGAGCGCCCGACCAGGGTCGGGGGCGGAGGGCTGCCGCTGATCCAGGCCTTCCTCGACGAGTCGCAGTTGGGCAAACGCCAGTTCCTGCAGGAGCTCCTCATGGGTCTTCGCGAGCCGTTTGTCGTCGCCTTCCAGCGGCGGCTGCAGCGCACGCATTTGCCCTTCGATCCGGCCGAGGATCGCGGCTGCGCGCGCATCGAGCAGCCCGGTCAGCTCCAGAAGCTCCGCAGGTTCGAACGGGGTGCGGTTCAGGATGCGGGCGGTATCGAGCACCCGCTTGGCCGATCCCGCCGGATCATCGGCCGACACCCGCTCGAGCCACGCGGCAAGATGCGCCGGGGTTGCACCCGGCGCGCCGTCCGCCGTTGCCGCTGGCCGCGCCGGGAGATCGAATCCCGGAGATGGCTGCCCTTCGTTCATTCTGACCGCTGCTCCCTCGACAGAATTTCCCAAACGATCTGGACGGGAACCTACACCCACGGACAGCGCAGCGAAAGCCCCCTTCGGTATACCCGCAACGCGCCCACCCGTCGCCCCGGGCACCCCAATGATAAGCCAAGACAACCCTCCGGGGTCGGACCAAGGCAAGCTACTGATTAGACGCGCAAAGAGCTCGAATTTCAGCGCCGAGGAACCCTTAGAGGCCCGTTTTTGGCGGCAAAACCGCGGCTCTATGAGCCCGGCAGCCCCTCGAAAGCCATTTTCGGCCCGGAAATGGGAGCCCCTGAGCCATTGCGGCGCGCGGCATGGGGTTAGGCGCCAAGGGAAGGGCGGGGTGGGCACGCCTTCGACACCTTAGAGCTGCATTTTCGCCCCCAAAAACGCAGCTCTAAGGCCGAAAGTGCCCGCATCTTTAACCATATTATCCATTAATACCAATTACTTGCGTTGGTCCGACCCCGGAGGGCGTCGATGACCTGGCGGACGGCGTCGGTGTCCCATTCGATGGCGGTGTTGACCGAGTAGCGGATCCGGCCCTCTCGGTCGAGGATGAAGGAGCTCGGGAAGGCGAAGACGCCCCATTCGTCGGATACCCGGCCGTCCTGGTCCATCAGCACCGGAAAGTCCACCTCGACCTCCCGCATGAACTCCAGGATATGCTCGGGCTCCTCGCGGTAGTTGATGGACACGATCCCGAATTCCCGCTCGTCGTAGGCCGCGGCCAGGCGGTTCATCGAGGGGATCTCGTGTACGCAGGGCGGACACCAGGTCGCCCAGAAGTTGACCAGGGTGATCCGGCCCCGGTTATCGGCGAGTTCGTGACGGTTGCCACGGGCATCGACAAGCGCGTACTCGGAAGCCGGCCGTGGCTCGCGTTCGATCAGGCCGTAGGCCGGGGCAATCGGCGTCTCCGCCCGTTCGTCGAGCGCCGCCACCTCGGTCGGGCGCGGGGCGGCGGCGAGCAGCCGCGCCGCCTCGAGCAGCTGGTTCGGCGTGTCCATGATCGCCTGGCGCACCTCCTGCGGCATGGCGCCCGCCGTGGTGGTGTCCAGGGCCTTGTTTTCGGCCTCGTCCGAATGCAGCAGGTAGTAGTCCCGGACCTGATCGATCATCCATGCATACGCCGGGCTTCCGGCAGCGTAAAGGGTCTCAAGCAACTCCCCGAGGCGGGCGCGGTTGCTGCCCATCGCCGGCTGGAAGATGGCCACCGGCATGTTGGTGGCGGCGACGATGCCCAGCAGCTCGGGCTCTTCTCCGGCCACCGGGGTGCCGCGATAGAGGTTGGGGAACAGCAGGATCCCCCCGGCAACGGCGGTGGTATCGCCGCCCCCCTCCTGCCAGGCCCGCAACCCGCGCAGCAGCGGCACGCTCATGCGGTCGCAGGTGACCAGGACGATGGGGCCGCGGCCCGAACGCACGGCGGCGTCGAGCAGCGCCGCGACGGCCGTACCGTCCATATTTCGGATCGCCTCGCTGCTGCGCTGGAGCAGCAGGGACTCCAGGAGATCCGTGCGCCAGACGGTGGCGCCGCGCTCGGCCAGGACCTGGATCACCGCATTCGGTGTCTCCAGTTCGCCATACTGATTCACCAGCCACAGGAACAGCGGTCCCTGACCCTGGGCACCGGCTTCGTGGACCTCCAGACGATCACCACCGTCGAGCTCCACGGTGAAATCCGCCCGGACCACGCCCGCTGCCAGGACCAGAGCCATCGCACAGAGCCATTTGGGAGAGAAAGACACCTGAGGCACGCCCGCCATGAGTAAAGTCACCGGATGTCCGAGTCTAGACAACCAGCCCAGCGAGGAAATTCATGAGCGATTTCGACGGCATCATTCCCGGCAATCTCTTCGCCGCGTTACCGACCCCGAGCGACGGCGAGGCCTTCGAGGCGATCCTGCGCTGCCGCAACGTGCGCCTGGAGCGCATCGTCAGCAGCGACCGCCCGGAACCGACGCTCTATGACCAGGCCGCGGACGAATGGGTCTGTCTGCTGCAGGGTGAGGCCGAACTCCGGGTCGAAGGCCAGGCCATGTGCCTGAAACCCGGCGATCACTGCTTCATCCCCGCGCACACGCCGCACCGCGTGGTTCGCACCTCGGCCGATCCCCCCTGCATCTGGCTGGCCGTGCACATCGAGCGCCACTCAGGCTGACCCCGGGGTCGGACCAAGACAAGCATCTGATAAATATACGATTATCATCGATTACGGACCTGCCATGGGCCTTAGAACGCCATTTTTGCACCTGAAAAGGCCCCTCCAGGCCAAGCCGGCGGCGCGTTCGCGAGCCGGCTCGCTCCTGCAGGGGGGCTCGTGGGAGCGGCTTCCAGCCGCGATGCGGCGTTGTGTCGAATGCCCAGGGCCATCGCGGCCAGAGGCCGCCCCTACACGAAGCCAGCCTGCTGGGCGGCATTCCCCGGCGCCGGATCGCCGAGCGGGCTCGCTCCCCACAAAGAAGCATCCGGCCGATTTCGGCGCGATTTTCTTATCGACCCCTTTTCGGGCATGAAAATGGCGCTCTAAGGGGGAAAAAGCCCCGGATTTGAGCACCAATTTGTAGAAAGAACAGGGACTTGCCTTGGTCCGACCCCGCCCGGTCCGGGGTTAGCGGGGCCACCAGCGCCAGGGGAAGGTGCGGCAGGTGGTGGGGGGGCGGGTTGGGGGGGCGGCGGGCTGGCCGTAGGCGAAGCTGATGAGTTCCTTCATGCGCTGGCGGTCGCAGATCTCCTGGCTGATCTGTTGGTCGGCGGAGATCGAGCGGAGGATGTGCAGGCGGTCTTCCGGGCACAGTTGCCGATCGACGAATGCGTTCAGCATCTCTTCACTGATTCGTGGTCTGGCCATGAGTCATCTCCTGGTTCGCTGCCTGTCGGCTTCCATGCAATTTACAGGCCGTGAACGGGGCAAGCGGCCGGCGAAAATGCGGTTTTCCTGTGCCGAAGGACGCCTGGCGCCCGTTGTGCATTCCTCCGGTTGCGGTCGGAAATGTGCACGGCGGACGTCCCGGAACCCGGGAGCTGGCGGGAGAACCGGCGCCCTCAGTACACTCGAGGCCCCGCACCGACACCCGGAAGACCGATGACCGACCCCGATTCGATGCCCCGCGGCACGCTCTACATCGTCTCCGCGCCCTCCGGGGCCGGCAAGACCAGTCTCGTTGCGACGCTGCTGGAACAGCTGGAGGACGTGGTGCTGTCCGTGTCGCACACCACCCGCAAGCCGCGCCCCGGCGAGGTGGACGGCGCGCACTACCACTTCGTCAGCGCGGAGCGCTTCCTGGACATGATCGAGGCCGGCGATCTGCTGGAGCACGCGAAGGTCTTCGACAACTTCTACGGCACCTCGCGCGCGGCGGTCGAGGCGCAGATGGACGGGGGGCACGACGTGATCCTGGAGATCGACTGGCAGGGGGCGCGGCAGGTCCGGGCCGCGATCCCCGAGGCGCAGTCGATCTTCATTCTGCCGCCGTCGCGCACCGAACTGGAGCGGCGCCTGCGCGCACGCGGGCAGGACGACGAGGCCGTGATCCAGCGACGGCTGCGCGACGCGGAGTCGGACAGCTCCCATTACCACGAGTACGACTACACCGTGGTCAACCGCGATTTCCGCGACGCGGTGCAGGACCTGGCCAGCATCTTCCGCGCGAACCGGCTGCGCACCGCCGAGCAGGCGACCCGCAACCGCGCGATGATCGCCTCCCTGTTGGCGGGAACGCGCCCCTCGGCGTAAGATGGTGGGCCGTAACTGACTCATTCTGGATTCGAAATGGCCCGTATCACCGTCGAGGACTGCCTCGAACATGTCGACAACCGCTTCGAGCTGGTGCTGATGGCCGCTCGCCGCGCCCGCCACATTGCCCACGGCAAGGAGCCGCGGGTGCCGGACGACAACGACAAGCCCACCGTGATCGCGCTGCGCGAGATCGCCGAGGGGCTGGTCGGTCAGGAGGTATTCGACGAGCCGGACGAGCGTCCGCAGCCGCAGATGCTGGACTTCAGCACCATTCGGCACCTGGAGCAGCTGGACGCCGACGACCGCTGAAGCTGACCCGCCATGAGCTCCGCGCTTCCAGCCGTCGGGGCCGTCGCAGAACCGTCCACCGACTCCACGCGCTTTCTGATCAGCGACCTGTGCGCTGAACTGGAGGCCTACCTCGGGCCGGGGCAGATTCACGAGATCTATCGGGCGTACCTGTTCGGGGCGGAGGCCCACGAGGGCCAGACGCGGAAGACCGGGGAACCCTACATCTACCATCCGCTCGCCGTCGCCCGGACCATGGGCGAGATGCGGATGGACCACAAGGCCATCGTCGCGGCCATCCTCCACGACGTGATGGAGGACACCCAGACCAGCAAGGAACGCATCCGCACCGAGTTCGGCGAGGAGGTCGCCGACCTGGTCGATGGCGTCTCCAAGCTCACGCACCTGAGTTTCAGCAGCAAGGCCGAGGCGCAGGCCGAGAACTTCCGCAAGATGATGCTCGCGATCACCCAGGACATCCGGGTGATCCTGATCAAGCTCGCCGACCGGCTGCACAACATGCGCACCCTCGGCGTGATGCGCCCGGACAAGCGCCGCCGCATCGCCGCCGAGACGCTGGAGATCTACGCGCCGATCGCGCAGCGCCTGGGCATGAACCGGGTCCGCCGCGAGCTGGAACGCCTCGGCTTCGCCGCGATGTACCCGCACCGCTTCGCCGTGCTGGAAGAGGCGGTGCAGCGCGCCCGCGGCCACCGGCGCGAGCCGATGCAGAAGATCGAGGCGTCGATCACCCAGCGAATGGAGTCGGCCGGCATCGAGGCGCGCATCTTCGGCCGCGAGAAGGGCCTGTACAGCATCTACCAGAAGATGAGGGAGAAGCGGCACTCCTTCCGGGAAGTGATGGACGTCTTCGCGGTGCGCATCGTGGTCGCGGACGTCGATGGCTGTTATCGCGCGCTGGGGGTGGTCCACAACCTCTACAAGCCGGTGCCCGGCCGCTTCAAGGACTACATCGCGATCCCGAAGTCCAACGGTTACCAGTCGCTGCACACGGTGCTGTTCGGTCCCCACGGCAGCCCGATCGAGGTGCAGATCCGCAGCGGCGAGATGGACCGCGTGGCCCAGAGCGGCATTGCCGCGCACTGGCAGTACAAGGCCGGGGACGATCTGGCGATGACCGCCCAGACCCGGGCCCGCGAATGGCTGAAGGACGTGCTCGAGATCCAGGACAACGTCGGCAGCTCGATCGAGTTCCTCGAGAACGTGAAGGTCGACCTCTTCCCCGAGGAGGTCTACACCTTCACCCCGGCGGGCGAGATCATGGTGCTGCCGCGCGGGGCCACGCCGGTGGACTTTGCCTACGCGGTTCACTCCGACGTCGGCAACCACTGCGTGGCCGCAAAGGTCGATCGCCAGCTGGCGCCGCTGTCCGCGCGCCTGCAGAGCGGGCAGACGGTCGAGATCGTCACCGCGAAGGGCGCCCGCCCGAACCCGGCCTGGCTGTCGTTCGTGGCCACCGGCAAGGCCCGCTCGAGCATCCGGCACTGCCTCAAGAGCCTGCAGGCCGACGAGGCGATGGTGCTGGGCCGGCGCCTGCTGGAGCGGGCGCTGGGCACGCTGGGACAGAGCCTCGGGCAGGTCTCGCCGGCACGCATGAACGAGGTCCTCGATGCGTTGAAGCTCGCGGATGTGGATGCGCTGCTGGTCGACATCGGACTCGGCAACCGGATGGCCACGCTGGTCGCGCGCCAGCTGGTGGATCAGGAATCCCTGCCGGCGGAAGACGTCTGCGACAGCACCGGCGCCGTGCTCGCGGTGAAGGGCACCGAGGGGCTGGTGGTGAACTACGGCCGCTGCTGCCGCCCGATCCCGGGCGACCCGATCATCGGCCTGCTGAGCGCCGGCCGCGGGCTGGTGGTGCATCGCGAGAACTGCCGCAACGTCGCCGAACAGCGGGAGCGCGCGGGCCGCACGGTCGCGCTGGAGTGGTCCAACGAGCCCGGCGCGGAGTTCGCGGTGTCGGTCCGCGCGCAGACCGCCAACCGCCGCGGCGCGCTCGCCGAGATGGCCGCGGTAATCGCCGACCACGGCTCGAACATCGAGCACATCTCCTTCAACGAGGGCGATGGCCACACCACCGCGATGACCTTCACGCTGACCGTCCACGACCGCCGCCACCTCGCGCAGATCATGCGCTCCCTGCGGCGCCTGAACGACGTGCTTCGCGTCCAGCGCAACAAGGGCTGAGCGCCCCGCATTGCGGCAGGACTGCCGCCGCCGGTATCTTCCCGGTTTCGCCCGCAAGGAGGAGATGCAGCATGACGCGAGAGATCATCAGGACAGACGCCGCACCGGCCGCCATCGGCACCTACTCCCAGGGGGTTCGCGTCGGCGACACGGTTTATGTCTCGGGGCAGATCCCGCTTCAGCCGGCCACCATGGACCTGGTCGAAGGGGACATCGAAGTTCAGATCCGACAGGTCTTCGACAACCTCGCTGCGGTGGCCGGCGCCGCAGGCGGCACCCTGAACGACGTTGCCCGGCTGAGCGTCTTCCTCACCGATCTCAGCCACTTCCCGCTGGTGAACCAGGTGATGAGCGAGTACTTCAGCGAACCCTACCCCGCGCGTGCGGCGATCGGCGTGGCGGCCCTCCCCAAGGGCGCGGAGGTCGAGATGGACGCGATCCTGTACCTGCCGCGGCCCTGACCCGCAACCCACAGCGCGACCGCGGCGAATGGATCTCGACGCTCCGCTGACCCGCCTCAAGGGCATCGGCCCGAAACAGGCCGAGCGCCTCGCGCGCCTCGGTCTCGAGCACGCCCATGACCTGCTGCTGCACCTGCCGCTGCGCTTCGAGGACCGCACCCGCCTGACGCCGCTGGCGCATCTGCGTCCGGGCACCTCCGCGCTGTTCGAGGGCACGGTCGAGAGCACCGAGATCGCCCACGGCCGGCGCCGCATGCTGCTGGTGCGCCTGGAGGACGGCGGCGCCCGCGTGGTGCTGCGCTTCTTCCACTTCGGGACGGCACAGCAGCGGTCCTTCGCCGCGGGGGTGCGGGTGCGCTGCTTCGGCGAGATCCGCGGCCTGCCCGGCGGCCTGGAGTGCGTACATCCGGAATACCGCATCCTGCGCGGGCCGCCACCGCCGCTGGAGTCCGCGCTCACGCCGGTCTACCCCGCGGCAGAGGGCATCTCCCAGCGGCTGCTGCGGGACCTGGTCGCGGCGGCGCTGCCGGAGGCGGAGCGCCTGCAGGACGTGCTGCCGGAGCTGCGGAAGGAGGGCCTGCCGAGCCTGTCCGAGGCGCTGCGGGGGCTGCACCAGCCGGCCGCGCCGGACGCCGAGGCCCCGCTGCTGGAACCGGGCGCGGCCAACGGACGCAGTCGCGCCCTGACCCGGCTGGCGCTGGAGGAACTCTGCGCCCACCAGCTCGCGCTGATGCTGAACGCCGGCTCGCGGCCGCAGGGCCGCGCTCCGGCGCTGCGGCCCGGCGGGTCCCTCTGGCCGCGGCTGCTGGAGGACCTGCCGTTCACGATGACCCGCGCCCAGGAACGCGCGATCGCCGAGATCCGCGCGGACCTTGCGCGCGAGGTGCCGATGAACCGCCTGCTGCAGGGCGATGTCGGCTCCGGCAAGACGCTGGTCGCGGTCGCGGCCGCGCTGACCGCGATCGAGTCCGGCTACCAGGTCGCCTTCATGGCCCCGACCGAGCTGCTCGCCCGCCAGCACGCGCGCAATCTCGGCGCGTGGCTGGATCCGCTGGGGATCGGCCTGGCCTGGCTCGGCGGGCGGCAGCGCAAGTCCGAGCGCGAGGCCCTGCTGCAGGGACTGGCCGCGGGCGCGCAGGATCTGGCCGTCGGCACCCACGCGCTGTTCCAGGAGTCGGTGGCCTTCGCCCGCCTGGGGCTCGCGATCATCGACGAGCAGCACCGCTTCGGGGTGCACCAGCGCATGGCGTTGCGCGACAAGGGCAGCGGGCCGGTTCCGCACCAGCTGATCATGACCGCGACGCCGATCCCGCGCACGCTGGCGATGTCGCTGTACGCGGACCTCGACCAGTCCGTGCTCGACGAGCGCCCGCCCGGTCGCACGCCGGTGAAGACCGCGCTGATCAGCAGCGAGCGCCGCGAGGAGGTGATCGAGCGCATCCGGGTGGCCTGCGGCGAGGGGGTACAGGCCTACTGGGTCTGCCCGCTGGTGGAGGAGTCCGACGTGCTCGAGGCGGAGGCCGCCGAGAGCACCGCCGAGCGCCTGCGCGCAGCCCTGCCGCATCTGCGCATCGAGCGCGTGCACGGGCGCATGAAGGGCGGCGACCGCGACGCGGTAATGAACGCCTTCCGCCGCGGCGGAATCGACCTGCTGGTCGCGACCACGGTGATCGAGGTCGGCGTCGACGTGCCCAATGCCAGCCTGATGATCATCGAGAACGCCGAGCGCATGGGCCTGTCGCAGCTGCACCAGCTGCGCGGCCGCGTCGGGCGCGGCCGGCGGGCCAGCGCCTGCGTGCTGCTGTACCGCCCGCCGCTGGGCGAGGTCGCGCGCGAGCGGCTGGAGGCGATGCGCCGCACGGACAACGGCTTCGAGATCGCCGAGGTGGACCTGAAGATCCGCGGCCCGGGCGAGATGCTCGGCACCCGCCAGACCGGGGACCGCGCCTACCGCGTCGCCGACTGGGCCCGGGACCGCGACCTGATGGACGCCGCCACCCGCCTCGCCCAGCAGGTCCTCCCCGACCGCCAGCGCACCCAGACCCTGATCCGCCGCTGGCTCGGCTCCGCGGTGCACTACGGGAGCGTGGGATGAACCTCACCCCCGGCCCTCACCCCCGGCCCTCACCCCCGATACGGATCGTGACCCCCCGGTGGCGGGGGCCGGAAGCGCTTGTAGGCCCAGTTGTACTGCTCGGGGCATCGGCGGACCAGGGCCTCGACCAGGCGGTTGATCTCGGCGGCGGCGCGCTCGGGATCGGGGTCGGCGATCCCGGGACCGGCCTCGAGTTCGTGATAGCGGAAGCCGCGGCCCCGGGCGAGGCGTTCGGCGAAGGCAAAGACCACCCGGTCGCCGCGGCCGCGGAGCAGCCGGGGCAGCAGGGTCATGGTCAGCGCGGGCCGGCCGAAGAAGGGCGCGAAGACGCCGGTGGCCCGGCGCGGACTCTGGTCCGGGAGCAGGCCGATGAGCTCGCCGCGGTCGCGCGCGCCCTGCAGCTGGCGCAGCCCCTCGCGGCTGGCCGGAGCCAGGCGCGCGCCGGTGGCGGCACGGGACTCGCGGATCCAGCGGTCGATCCCGGGCATCGACAGCGGGCTGTAGAGGCTGGTCATCGGTCCGTAGCTCGCCGCGTGCAGGCCGGCGAACTCCCAGGAGCCCAGGTGCGGCGCGACCAGGAACAGGGCCTGGCCCTCGGGCCGGTCACCGCCCGGGTCGCAGACCGCGGGATACCGGGCCAGGCGCCGCAACCGCTCCGGCCCGGCGCGCCAGAGCCACGGGGCCTCCGTCAGCGCCTTGCCCATCTCCATCAGCGAGCGGCGCGCAACCCTGCGCCGCCAGCGGGCGTTCTGCTCCGGAAAGCACAGGTCCACGTTGACCCGGGCCACCCGCGCCATGCGCGTGCCGGAGATCCACGCGAACCAGCCGAGCGCGGCACCCAGTGCGTGGTTGACCGAAAGCGGCAGGACCGCCAGCAGCCGGAGCAGGACGCCGAGGACCCGATCCCTGAACCCTCCGGCGGTCCGCCGGCTCACGGGTGGTCGACGCCGGCACGGGAACGGCCACCCTCGCCGGGGGCCGGTCCCTCCACGGCCCGGTGCACGCCGCGCGCGATGCCCACATCAACCCTCATGGCCAGCCGCCACCCCTGACGATGGCACGGCGCGCCCGTCTTCCCGTTCGGGCGGGTCGTCCGCGCGCATCAGCGGGTCCATCGCGGTGCGCAGGTTGCGGAACAGGCGTGGATGCAGGTCCTCCTCGCGGGCCAGCAGGGCCTTCATGTGCTCGCGCTCGGTCGGTTTCGCAAAGCAGGCGGGGCAGCTGTCCGGAATCACCGGGAGTTCCGCGGCTGCCGCGAAGTCCCGCGTCTGGCGCTCGCGCACGTAGACCAGCGGCCGGATCACGCGCAGATCACCCGCATCGATCCGGTAATGGGCCTTCATCGTGCGCAGCTGGCCACCGTGGAAGGCGCTCATCAGGAAGCTCTCGGCGAGGTCGTCCAGGTGCTGGCCGAGCGCGATCACGTTGTAGCCCTGCTCGCGCGCGGTGCGATAGATCAGGCCGCGCTTCATCCGCGCGCAGAAGGCGCAGAAGGAGTCCTTGCCCATGTGCCGTTCGGCCAGCTCGGCAATCGGCTCGGACACGAAGAAGTACGGGACGCCGAAGGCCGCGAGGTAGTCGCGCAGGCGACCGGGATCGAAGCCCTCGATCCGGGGATCGATGGTCACCGCGCCCACCTCGAAGCGCACCGGGGCCCGGCGGGCGAGGTTGCGCAGCAGCCACAGCAGGGTCAGGGAGTCCTTGCCGCCGGAGAGCCCGACCAGGATGCGGTCGCCCTCGCGGATCATGTCGAAGTCGGCGATCGCGCGGCCCGCGAGGCGACGGATGGATTTCGGAACCTCGGGCGTGTTCATCGTGGGGGGAACATAACCGGAAAGGGGCTGTGTGGCCACCGGGGGATGGTCATCAGAGTCTCCCCAGCCCCCACCCGAAAAAAGCCGTAGGGTGGGCAAAGCGCAGCGTGCCCACCAGTTCACCCCCATGGGGTGGGCAAAGCGCAGCGTGCCCACCAGTTCACCCCCGTGGGGTGGGCAAAGCGCAGCGTGCCCACCAGTTCACCCCCGTGCCGTTCGGTGGGCACGCTGCGCTTTGCCCACCCTACGGACCTACGGATCCGGGGCGCGGGTGGAGGCCGACGCCACCACTACCCCGCACGGGTCTGCAGCCAGAAGGTCACGGGACCGTCGTTGATCAGCGCGACCTGCATGTCGGCGCCGAAGCGGCCCGCGGCGACGACCGGGTGGGCCTCGCGGGCGCGGGAGAGCAGCAGCCCGAAGAGTTCGGTCCCCAGCTCGGGCGGGGCCGCACCGCTGAAGCTCGGCCGCATCCCCTTGCGGGTGTCGGCGGCCAGGGTGAACTGCGGGACCAGCAGCAGTCCGCCGCCGGTGTCGCGCAGGCTGAGGTTCATGCGCCCCCGTGAATCCGCAAACACGCGATAGCCCAGCAGCCGCTCCAGCGTGCGCTCCACCGCCGCGCGCGTGTCACCCGCCTCCACCGCCACCAGCGCGAGGATCCCCGGGCCGATCGCCCCGGCCACCTCACCGCCGATGCGCACGCTGGCCTCGGACACCCGCTGGATGAGTGCAATCACGCCGCTGCCCCCCGGACCGGAGTACCGCGCGCCGCCGGCCGGGTCGGCACGCGACCTGCAGAGAGCTTCCGGAACCGGCCGACCCGGCGCCGCCTCATCCAAAGCGCCCGACCAGGGCGTCCGTGGCCTTCACCAGTTCCCGTGCGATGCCGGGTTCCGCCGCCGAGTGTCCGGCATCCGGCACGATGCGCAGCTCGGCCTGTGGCCAGACCCGATGCAGCGCGACCGCCTGCTCGACCGGGCAGACCACGTCGTAGCGACCGTGCACGATGTAGCCGGGGATTTCGGCCAGCCGGCCCGCGTCCCGCAGCAGATGGTCCGGTTCGAGGAAGCTGTCGTTGAAAAAGTAGTGGCACTCGATGCGGGCGAGACTGACGGCGACCGAGGGATCGGCAAAGTGGGCAACGACATCCGGGTTCGGGCGCAGGCAGGAGCTGCTGCCCTCCCAGACCGACCAGGCCTGCGCGGCCCGTTCGCGCAGCTCGCGGTCGGACCCGGTCAGGCGGCGATGATAGGCGGCCACCATGTCGACCCGCTCCTCGTCCGGGATCAGCTCCCGGAAGCGGGCCCACGCCTCCGGGAACAGGCGGTCGGCACCGGACTGGTAGAACCACCGGATGTCACGCGGGCGGCACAGGAAGATCCCGCGCAACACCAGCCCGAGGACCCGGTCCGGGTGGGCCTGGGCATAGGCAAGGCCCAGCGTCGAACCCCAGGACCCCCCGAAGACCACCCAGCGCCGCACGCCGAGCGACTCCCGCAGACGCTCGATGTCCTCGACGAGGTGGGGCGTGGTGTTGGCCTCCAGACCCGCATGCGGGGTGGAGCGGCCCGACCCGCGCTGGTCGAAGAGCACGATGCGGTAGCGGGCGGGATCGAAGAAGCGCCGGTGCCAGGGCTCGCAGCCGGAGCCCGGCCCGCCGTGCAGGAAGACCACCGGCAGCCCGTCCGGATCGCCGCAGGTCTCCCAGTACAGCCGGTGACCGTCGCCGACATCGAGGGTGCCGGTCTCGCCGGCCTCGATCGGTGGGTAGAGCGTTTCCATCACCACGCCTTCGGGTTCGAGAGCCCTGACAGTGTCGCCAAAAACCGGCCCGGAAGTCACGCCGCCGGGGCTGCGCACGGCGTCCGCCGTTACCCATCGCCGCGACCCGCGGTGCCGTCGCCCGGCGTCCCGACCACCTGTGCCAGGTCCGGGGACCGCGACCGGCGGGACGGGGAATTCCCGAGTACCGCGGACCCCCAATCGAGACTTCGCGGATATTCTGATGATATAAGTGCGGGAAGCCGTGCCCTGGGCGTCGCGCCGGCCTGGACGACGTCCCGGGCTCCGTCCCGGCCCGTTCGGCGTCTGTGCCGGGCAGGGTCGGCCGGTTCGGTCCCGGAGCGGCTCGCCGGCGCATTCAGCCGGCCGGAAACAGACGGAACGGGGCAATCCCGATCTCCGCGCAAAAACACAGAATGGACCGACTGCACGGTCCGGAAGAGGAGACGACGATCATGAACCACAGACTCACCCGCTGGCTGATCGTGGTGGCCACGACCCTGGTGCTGAGCACTACCGGCGCCATCGCACAGGACCGCAGCGACTGGCCGAGGAGCCTCACCATCGGTACGGCAAGCGTCGGGGGCGTGTACTTCGTTTACGGCAATGGCCTCGCAAGCTTCATCGGGGAGGCCCTCGATATCTCCGCGAGCGGCGAGATCACCGGCGGGCCGGTGCAGAACGCCACTCTGGTGCAGATGGGAGAACACGACATCGGCCTGGTCACCATGGGCCCGATGTTCGAGGCCTGGACCGGCGAGAGCGAACTCGCCCCCGGCATCCCGCACACCGACGTGCGGGCGCTGTTCCCGATGTACGAGACCCCGTTCCACGGCATCGCGCTGAGCCGCAGCGGCATCGAATCGGTCGGCGATCTCGATGGCATGCGGGTGAGCGTGGGTCCGGCCGGCGGTACCGCGGGCACCTACTGGCCGCGGTTCCTGGAGACGCTGGAGGTGGATGTGCGTCCGTCGTTCACTGGCGCCTCCGATGCCGCCAGCCAGCTGAAGGATGGCCTCATCGACGCCTTCACGTTCGCGGCGGGCGTGCCGATCGGCGCCTTCTCGCAACTCGCCGCCGAGACCGACGTGCGCACCTTCGGCTTCACCCCGGAGGAACTCGAGACGATCCTCGAGGAGTTCCCGGAGGTCGCGTCGTACACCATTCCGGCGGGCACCTACTCGGGACAGGAGACCGACGACCACACGGTGGCCATGTGGAACTTCGCGGTCGCCCACAGCGACATGCCGGAGAGCCTCGCCTACGAGATCACCCGGCTGGTGATGGAAAACAACGATCGCATGGTCCAGATTCACGCGGCGGCCCGGGCGACGCTGCCCGAAAACTGGGACAACAACAGCTTCCTGCCCTTCCATCCGGGGGCGGTGCGCTACTTCGAGGAACAGGGAATCGAGATTCCCGAAGACCTCCAGGGATGACGCACCCGCGCGTCTGATCGACCGGGCCAGAGGCTGCAGTTCCTGCGGCTCTGGCCCGTTTTCTTTGCGCTCGAGAAATCGCCAGAAGGGTCCCGATGACCACCGATGTGCCCCGAGACCGAAAGCCGGACGGCGACGGCCCCGATCCGGACGTCACCGTTCCCGTAACCGCCCAGGCCGGCGCCGTCGATGCCGAGGTCGTCACCGCGAATCAGCGGGTCTTCGTTGGCATTCTCGGTACCGTGTTCGCGGGTGCCTGCGTGCTCTACACCGCCTTCCACATCGGCGTGATGAACGTCTACCCGCTGGAGACCTGGGTCTATCGCCTGATCCACGTCTCCGGCGGCCTGACGCTCGGCTTCATCTTCTTCTCCGCGCGCGCCTTTCCGGCCGAGGGCAGCGGGGAGCGTCCCGCGACCCGTCTGGAATGGGCACTGCTGCTGCCGGCCGCGGTCGCGATCTTCACCGCGCTGGTGCAGATCACCTATGCCCTGCTCGCCGATGCCCGCGTACCGACCGGGGCACCGGCGGACCAGATGCTGCTGACCTTCGGCTATCCGATCATCACCGGCACGGTGCTCGCGATCCTCGCCGCCTGGACCTCCCCGGTCCGCGATCGGAGCCGACTGCCCCTGCCCGACCTGCTGCTGGCCGTTGCCGCGATCGCGGTGGGCCTGTACATCATCGGACATGCCGAGTTCCTGCGCTTCCGCGCCAGCGTCTTTCCGCATCCGAACGACATGTACGCGTCGATCGCGGGCATCCTGCTGATCCTCGAGATGACCCGGCGGCTGGCCGGACTGCCGCTGGTGATCATCGTGGCGATGTTCATTGCCTACGGCTTCGTCGGCCCGTGGCTGCCCGGCGTGCTCGAACACGGCGGCTACGCGCCGGCCCGCTTCTTCGCCTTCATCTACACCGACAACGGGGTCCTCGGGCCAACCACCGCGGTGTCCTCGACCTACATCATCCTGTTCATCACCTTCGCGGCCTTCCTGCAGGCCAGCCGCGTCGGCGAGTATTTCGTGAATTTCGCCTTCGCCGCGGCCGGGGGTGCGCGCGGCGGACCGGCCAAGGTGGCGGTCTTCTCCTCGGGCCTGATGGGCATGATCAACGGCACCTCGGCCGGCAACGTGGTGTCCACCGGCTCGCTGACCATCCCGCTGATGAAGCGGGTCGGCTACCGGCCGCAGACGTCGGCGTCGATCGAGGCCGCGGCCTCCTCCGGCGGCCAGGTGCTGCCACCGATCATGGGCGCCGGGGCCTTCATCATGGCCGAGATCACCGGCATCGCCTACACGGAGATCGTGATCGCGGCGATCATTCCGGCGGCGCTGTACTTCCTGTCCGTGTACTTCATGGTGGACAAGGAGGCGCTGAAGCTGGGCATGCGCGGACTGCCGCGCAGCGAGTTGCCCCAGTTCGCCACCATGGCCCGCCGGGTCTTCCTGTTCATCCCGGTGATCACGCTGATCGGTGCGCTGTTCATGGGCTACTCGGTGATCCGCGCCGGCACGCTCGCGATGGCCGCGGCCGCGGCGGTGAGCTGGCTCACCCCCTTTCGCATGGGACCGAGGCAGATCGCCTATGCCCTGGAGATCGCGGCGCGGATGTCGCTGCAGCTGGTGGCGGTGTGCGCCGCGGCCGGTGTGATCGTCGGCGTGATCGCGCTGACCGGCGTCGGGGTGCGGTTCTCCTCCCTGCTGCTTGCGGTCGCCGGCCAAAGCCAGATCCTCGCGCTGATGTTCGCGATGCTGGTGGCGATCATCCTCGGGATGGGCATGCCCACCACCGCGGCCTACGCGGTGGCCGCGAGCGTGATCGCACCGGGCCTGATCCGGATGGGCATCGATCCGCTGACCGCGCACTTCTTCATCTTCTATTTCGCGGTGATGTCGGCGATCACGCCGCCGGTGGCGCTGGCGGCCTACGCGGGGGCCGCGATCGCCCGCTCGGATCCGATGCGCACCAGCGTGGAGAGCTTCAAGATCGGCCTGGCCGCCTTCGTGGTCCCGTTCATGTTCTTCTACTCGGCCCCGATGCTGATGCAGGGCGAGTGGCACGAGAACCTGCATGCCTTCCTGTCCGCGGCGCTGGGGATCTACCTGCTCGCCTCGTCGATCCAGGGCTGGTTCTTCGGCCGGATCAACTGGGTGGTGCGGGCACTGGTGCTGGGGGCCGCGCTGGCGATGATCGGCGGCGGCCTGCAGTCGGATATCATCGGTCTCAGCGTCGCCGCGGTGGTCTTCGCGGCGCAGAGGTTGCTGCTCAACCCGGCGCGGGCCTAGCGGGACGGCGCCCGTCATTGCGAGCGAAGCGAATACTCCCGGCGGCGGATCGGCCGCCGGTGCGTCCGGCAGGGGTCCCCGGGACAGCCGGAACCTCTGCCCTGTTTCGAGGGGAAGTGAATGTATCGACACATATTCGTCGCGATCGATGACAGTCCGACGTCGCGCCAGGCCCTGAAGGAGGCCATCTCGCTCGCCCAGATCCACGGGGCCACGCTCGAGATCGGGCACGCGATCGACGAGAACCTGGTGCATGTCTTTCACTCGACGGGTATGGACACGACCACCCGCAACGAACTCAAGCAGGCGCTGCACGCGAATGCGGCCGACTGCCTCGAACGCGCGGCAGAGCGCGCCCGACGGGCCGGCGTGAAGGCGGAGTCGTCGCTGCTTCCCGGGCACGGCGAGCACAGCGCCGATCTCATCGCCGCTGCTGTCGAGGAATCCGGGGCCGATCTGCTGGTGGTCGGCTCGCACGGGCGCCGCGGGGTGCGGCGGCTGCTGCTTGGCAGCGTGGCGGAGAACCTTGTGCGCAAGGTCAATGTCTCGATCCTGGTGGTACGGGGTCCGGAAGCGACGGAGGAGAAGGAATGACGGCAATGCAATGCAGCGTCCTGGTGGACAGGCCGGGACATCCGCGGCACCAACGGCCTTGCGGTGGCACCCGCCACCGCTGCGGCCGCAGGTTGCTGCCATGACCAGCGAGATCATCCGGTTTCACGACCTGCACCCCACGGAGGCCGACTTTCGGCGCGAGGTGCTGACGGGCCTGCGCGAGCGGCCGCGGCGCATCGCGCCGAAGTTCTTCTACGACGAGCGCGGATCGAAGCTCTTCGACGCGATCACCGAGGCGCCGGAGTACTACGTGACCCGCACCGAGAGCGAGATCCTGCAGCAGCGCGCGGACGAGATCGCGCGGACGGTCGGCACCGGCGGCCTGCTGCTGGAACCGGGCGGGGGCAGCTGCGCCAAGGTCCGGATCCTGCTCGAGGGCCTCGAACCCTGTGCCTACGTGCCGATGGACATCTCCCGGAATCACCTGCGAATGGCCGCGGAAGAGGTTGCGGCCGACTTCCCCTGGCTGGAGGTGCATGCGGCGCACACCGACTTCACGCGGCGCATGGAGGTCCCGCCGACCGCCCCCGAGGGACCGCGGGTGGCGTTCTTCCCGGGCTCGAGCATCGGCAACTTCGATCCGGAGCATGCGGTGGAGTTCATCGCCGCGGTCGCCGACCTCGTCGGTCCCGGCGGGCACTTCCTGATCGGGGTGGACCTGCGCAAGGAAAAGGCCCTGCTCGAGGCCGCCTACGACGATGCGCAAGGAGTCACCGCGGCCTTCAACCTGAACCTGCTGGAGCGTATCAACCGGGAGCTGGGCGGGGATTTCGATCTGCAGCACTGGCGCCACCGGGCCGTCTACAACGAGACCGAGGGCCGGGTGGAGATGCACCTGGTCAGCGCGAGGAATCAGCGCGTCAGGATCGAGGACGAGGTCTTCGACTTCGCTACGGGCGAGACCATCCATACCGAGAACTCGTACAAGTACGGGCTCGACGAGTTCGAGGGTCTGGCCCGCCGCGCGGGCATGGAGACGGTGGGCGTGTGGACCGATCAGCGGGGCCTGTTCAGCGTGCACCTGCTGCGGAACACGGCGCTGACGCAGGAGTAGCCGACTTTCTCCCCTCTCCCGCTTGCGAACAGGTCCGCCGCGGACGGATTTGCAGATCTGTCCCGGGGGGAGGACCTCAGGCGATCGGTTCCAGCCGCGCGAAGCTCAGCACCAGCCACTTCGCCCCCGCGCCGGCGAAGTTCACCTGTACCCGGGCCGATGCGCCGCCGCCCTCGTACTGGGTGATCACGCCCTCGCCGAACTTTGCGTGGCGAACGCGCGACCCGATCGCGAGTCCCGCCTCCGCGGCAGCGGCCCGCTTCGGGTCCATCCCGGTGCCGCCTGCGCGTCGTGCCGCGGCAAACCGCCCGGCCGGCCGGATCCGTGCCTGCGGGCGCAGCGGTTCCACCAGCTCCTCCGGCAGTTCGCGCAGAAAGCGCGAGGGCATGTTGTAGGACTCGCGGCCGTAGAGCCGCCGGCTCTCGGCATAGGCCAGGTACAGCTCCTGCTCGGCCCGGGTCATCCCGACGTAGGCGAGCCGTCGCTCCTCCTCCAGCCGACCCGGCTCCTCCAGCGAGCGCGCGTTGGGAAACAGCCCCTCCTCCAGCCCGACCAGGACGACCAGCGGGAACTCGAGTCCCTTCGCCGAGTGCAGGGTCATCAGCTGCACCGCGTCCTCGTGGGGATCGGCCGCGCCTTCGCCGGCCTCCAGCGCCGCATGGGCGAGAAACTCCGTGAGGCCGCCGGGCCGCTCCTCGGCATCCGCGGGCCACTCCTGCTCGAAGGCGCTGGCCGCGCCGATCAGCTCGTCGAGGTTCTCGAGTCTTGCCTGGCCGCGCTCGCCCTTCTCGTTCGCGTAATGCTCACGCAGGCCCGAGCGATCGATCGCCCCCTCCACCTGGTGCCCCAGGGATCGGTCAGCGGGCATCCCGGCGAGTTCCATGCGCAGCTGCAGGAATCCGAGCAGTGCATTGCGCGCACGCCCGGCCAGCAGGCCGTCCTCCAGCGCCTTCAGCGCGGCATCGTGCAGGCTGAGGTCCTCCCGCTGCGCCAGCTCGCGCAGCTCATTGAGCGTCTTCTCGCCGATCCCGCGCGGGGGCTGGTTCACCACCCGCAGGAAGGCGGGATCGTCGTCGGCGTTCGCGGCCAGGCGCAGGTAGGCAAGCGCATCCCTGATCTCCTGGCGCTCGAAGAAGCGCAGGCCCCCGTAGACCCGGTAGGGCATGCGCCGCGCGATGAAGGTCTCCTCCAGCACGCGCGACTGGGCATTGGAGCGGTAGAGCACCGCGCACTCCCGGTGCTGACCGCCCTGCTCCACGTGCCGGGCGACGGTCTCGGCGACGAAGCGCGCCTCGTCCTGCTCGTTGATCGCGGCGAACAGTCGCACCGGCGCGCCATCGCGTCCCTCCGTCCACAGTTCCTTGCCCAGCCGCCCGGCGTTGTGGCGGATCAGGGCGTTCGCGGCCTTGAGGATGTTGGCGCTGGAGCGGTAGTTCTGCTCCAGCCGGATCACCCGGGTGCCGGGAAAGTCCCGCTGGAAGTGCTGCAGGTTCTCGACCCGCGCGCCGCGCCAGCCGTAGATGGACTGGTCGTCGTCGCCCACCGCGAAGACCGGGGACTCCTTGCCGGCCAGCAGGCGCAGCCAGGCGTACTGGATCTCGTTGGTGTCCTGGAACTCGTCCACCAGCAGGTGACGGAAGCGATTGCGGTAGTGCGCGAGCAGATCGTCGTTGTCGCGCAGCAGTTCCAGCGCGCGCAGCAGCAGTTCGGCGAAGTCGACCCCCCCGGCACGGGTGCAGGCCTGCTCATAGGCGGTGTACACGCGCACCCACTGGCGCGAGACCGGATCGCCGCTGTCCGGGAGGTGCTCGGGCCGACGGCCCTCGTCCTTGCGCGCGTTGATGAACCACTGGGCCTGCCGCGGCGGCCAGCGCGCCTCGTCCAGCTCCAGCGCGCGCAGCACGCGACGGATCATGCGCAGCTGATCATCGCTGTCGAGGATCTGGAAGCCCTGCGGCAGCTTCGCCTCCTGCCAGTGCTGGCGCAGCAGCCGGTGCGCGAGGCCGTGGAAGGTACCGACCCAGAGCCCGCTGACGGGCTGGCCGAGCAGGGTCTCGATGCGCCCGCGCATCTCGTTCGCGGCCTTGTTGGTGAAGGTCACCGCAAGCAGGCTCCAGGGCGCGATGCCCTCGACCTCGATCAGCCAGGCGAGACGGTGCACCAGTACCCGCGTCTTGCCGCTGCCGGCGCCGGCGAGCACCAGCGTCGGCCCCGGCGGCGCGGCCACCGCTTCGCGCTGGGCGGGATTCAACGGGTCGAGGAGGCGGGAGACGTCCATCGGCGAATGGTAGCAAATGGATGCCCTGCAGGAGGCCGGTCCCCGGGGGATCCCGCGGCGGCGCATTCGCGAGCAGGCTCGCTCCTACAGAGGTCGTCGTAGGAGCGGCTTCCAGCCGCGATGCGAA
>NZ_JAWLHP010000043.1:0-26805 GCF_041690275.1 Thioalkalivibrio sp. | reverse complement strand
ATCGCGGCTGGAAGCCGCTCCCACAGCCACCCCTCCCGTGGGAGGCGAGCCCTCGCGCCGGTCCCGTGCCGGAAAGACTCGTCGCCCGGAGGGCTGGCCTCCTACACCATGCCTTGCTCGGGCGGCGGGTCCCCGGGGGCCTCGATCAGGCGCCGCAGCTCTGCCAGGATCGCGTCCGGAAGCAGCGCACGGAGCACCGGGTGGGCATCCGCCTCGATCTCGCTGAACACGGGGAGCGTCAGGATGCGCGGCTGGCGGGTCAGGGGATCGCCGTACTGGTTCGTCTGGATGCGAGGTCCGGAACTCGCATCCAGAACCGCGACATGCGGCCCCTCCGCGAGGACCTCAACCAGCTCCAGCGTACGTTCGCCGTACTGGCCGCGGACCCCGATCAGCGGCTCCAGGAGCCGCACGGCCTCGCGCGCCGAGTCACCGGCACGCATCGATGTGCACCCGTTGCTGTTCAGGTTCCTGTCCGTTGTAGCCATCCGCGTCTCCCTCTGCACCCATTCTCCGCAAACGGGACGCCCGGCATGCAAAACCCCGCAGGTGCGGGGTAGTGGTGGCGCACCGGCCTGGTGATCGGGACGGGCCTCTTTGCCCGGCGCCGTCGCGCGTTATACTGACACCAAGTCCCTGTAGCTCAGCTGGATAGAGTGGCCCCCTCCTAAGGGGCAGGTCGCAGGTTCGAATCCTGCCGGGGACGCCATTCCGCCCATCCTCCGATACAGCGCGTGCCCCCGGGCTCAGATCTCCTCGAGCAGGCGTTCCCGCAGCGCCTGCTCCTCTTCCGTGCTGAGCGACCCCCCGTCGGCGTTGACCAGCAGGAACTGGTCCTCCGCCTGCTCTCCGGCGGTGCTGATCCTGGCCGTGCGCACGTTGATGCCGTGGTCGGCGAAGACGCAGCCGATCGTTGACAGCAACCCGGGCCGATCGAGTGCGCGGACGTTCATCCGTGTGCTGGTGCCGGGCGCACCGGGACTGAAGCTGACCCGCGTGTCGACGTCGAAGTGCTTCAGCCGTCGTGGCAGGCTGCGCTCCACCGGGTGGTGGTCGAAACTCGGGTCGAGCAGCCGTTCGCGGAGCACGGAGCGGATCTCGTCGACCCGGAACCCCGGCTCCACCGCGTGTCCCATGCTCTCCAGCACCATGAAGGTGTCCAGCGTGTGCCCGCAGTGAGTGGTGATGACGCGCGCGTCGACGATGTCGAGACCCAGCTGCGTAAGGCTGTTCGCGATTCGGGCGAAGAGCTTCGGGCAGTCTTCCGCGTAGACGAAGATCTCGGTGCTGCCGCGTGGTGTCTCGTGACGAACCAGTACCAGCGGCAGGTCGGAATCCCTGATCCCGGCGAGGGCACGGGTATGCCAGGCGATCTCGTCGGCCGAGTGCCGGACGAAGTATTCGACCTCGAACTCGCTCCAGATCGCCTCCACCGTCTCCTCGTTCAGGCCACGCCGCGCCAGCAGTCGGAGGGCCTGGCTGCAGGTCTCCCCGATCTGCTCGTCGACATCCGGCGGGGTGTCCAGCCCCCGCTCCAGCACCGCCACCGTCGCATGGTAGAGGGTCTGCAGCAGGGAATCCTTCCAGCTGTTCCATAGCGCCGGGTTGGTGCCGCGGATGTCGGCGGTGGTCAGCAGATAGAGCAGGTCGAGCCGCTCCAGGGTCCGCACCTCGCGCGCGAAGCCAAGCACCACTTCCGGGTCGGAGATGTCCCGGCGCTGGGCCGTCAGGGACATCAGCAGGTGGGAGCGCACCAGCCAGCTCACCAGGGCGGAGTCCTCGTCGCCGAGCCCGTGGTGCTGGCAGAAGTGCAGGGCATCCAGCGCACCCAGTTCGGAGTGATCGCCGCCGCGGCCCTTGGCGATGTCGTGAAACAGGGCGCCCAGGATCAGGCGCTCCGGCCGTTCGATCCGTGCGGCGATGTCGCTGGCCAGTGGCAGTTCGTGATGGAAGTCAGGGATGAACAGCCTGCGGGCATTGCGCACCACGTTCAGCGTGTGCTCGTCGACGGTGAACGCGTGGAACAGGTCGTACTGCATCCGGCCGATGATGCGCCCGAAGGCCGGAATGTAGGCGCCCAGGACGCCGAAGCGGTTCATCCGGCGCAGCTCCGTGGTGACGCCCTGCGGCGCGCGCAGGATCGTCATGAACAGCCTGCGACAGACCGGGTTGCGCCGGAACTGCCCGTCGATCAGGTGCAGGTGGGCACGGATCAGGCGGATGGTCGATGCGCGGATGCCCAGGATCTCCGGATGGGTCTGGATCAGGTGGAAGACCTCGAGCAGGGCCGGGGGATAGATCATGAACACCTGGTCGTGCACCAGCTCCAGGTACCCGCCCCGCACCTGGAAACGCTGGTGGATCCGCTTCGGCTCCTGCAGCGAGGCCGGGTCCTCCAGCAGGGCTTCGTTGAAGTGCTGCAGCAGCAGCTCGTTCAGGCGCTGTAATTCGCAGATTGTGCGGAAATAGCGCTGCATGAACTGCTCGACGCCCAGGTTCTCGTGCTGATCGGTGAAGCCGAAGGTGCTGGCGAGCGCGCGCTGCAGGTCGAAGAGGAGGCGGTCCTCCCGGCGACCGGTGAGCATGTGCAGGGCGAAGCGGACCTTCCAGAGAAAGCGCTGGCCCTCGATCAGGTCGCGGAACTCCCCCTCGCGCAGGAAACCGTGGTCCACCAGCTCGCGGAGCTTTTCGGCCGCGAAGTGCCGCTTGCTGACCCAGCCGATCATCTGGATGTCGCGCAGCCCTCCGGGACCCTCCTTCACGTTGGGTTCGAGCCGGTAGGCGGTTTCGCCGAAGCGCTGGTGACGCGTCTGCTGCTCCGCGAGCTTCGCGGCGTAGAATGACCGCGAATCCCAGAGCCGATCCGGTTGCATGGCGTCGCGGAACCGGTCGTACATCGCCTCGGGACCCACCAGAAGCCGGGCCTCGAACAGCGTGGTTGCGATGGTGATGTCGTTCTCCGCCTCGCGCTCGCATTCCGCGATGCTGCGCACGCTGTGCCCGACCTCCAGGCCGATGTCCCACAGGAAGGTGACGAACCGGCTGATGGTCTCCGCGTGTTCCGCCTCGGATTCGGGCTCGGCGAGGATCAGGATGTCGATGTCCGACGATGGGTGCAGCTCGCCGCGCCCGTAGCCGCCCACTGCCGCCAGACACAGGGCTTCGCCGTGGCCGAGGCCGTGCTGCTCCCAGATCAGCGTGAGCAGCGCATCCACCTGCGCCGCGTGGCCGTGGATCAGCGCGTCGATGTCGGCCCCGGTCTCGAAGCCGCGGCTCAGACCCGAGACGATGGCGCGCCGGTGTTCGCGGAAGCGCGCGGTGTCGCGGGAATTGGCTCGAAGCTCCTCGAGAGAGGGTCCATCGGGGGTGAACTCCGATCCGCCCGGGACCGGCTCCACGGCGTTCATGCCGCGAGCGCCTGGGGAGGGGTCTCTCCGGTGCGCAGGGTCAGGATGTCAAAGCCATCGCTGGTGACCAGGATCGTGTGCTCCCACTGTGCGGAGGGGCTGTGGTCCTTGGTGACCGCGGTCCAGCCGTCGGCGAGCAGCCGGGTGTGCCGCCGGCCGGCGTTGATCATCGGTTCGATGGTGAAACACATGCCCGGCTCCAGGCGCAGACCGGTGCCCGGCTTGCCGTAATGCAGTACCTGCGGGTCTTCATGAAAGACACGGCCGATCCCGTGACCGCAGTACTCGCGCACGACCGAGCATCGGTTGGACTCGGCGTAGGTCTGGATCGCGTGGCCGATATCCCCCAGCGTGGCGCCCGGGCGGACCTCCCGGATGCCGAGGTAGAGGCAGGCGCGGGCGACATCGATGGCCCGCTGCGCCTGGATGCTGGGCTTGCCGATGGAGAACATCTGGCTGGTGTCGCCGTGGTAGCCGTCCTTGATCACGGTGATGTCGATGTTGAGGATGTCGCCGTTCTTCAACATGCGGTCACCCGGAATGCCGTGGCAGACCTGATGGTTGACGGAGGTGCAGATCGACTTCGGGAAACCCCGGTAGTTCAGGGGCGCCGGTATCGCCTTCTGATGGTCCACGATGTAGTCGTGGCAGATGCGATCGAGCTCGTCCGTGGTCACGCCGGCCACGACGTGCGGGGCGATCATCTCGAGCACCTCCGCGGCCAGGCGGCCCGCGACCCGCATGCGCTCGATCTCGTCAGCGCTCTTGATGGTGACTGCCATGGGCAAAATCCGATCGCGCACCGCTGGAAGGGGCGCGCGAGCTTGGTTTGGAGTGGCTTCATATGCTATAAAGCGCGCGCCCTCAGGGCAATGAAAACCCTAAATCCGCACACGTATCGTCACGGCCTGTTGGGTGCCCGTCCAGCGCGGCGGGTTGCAGTCCGGGATACGTGGAGGCCCAACCCTTTCAGGAGAAACACTCATGTCCTACGTGACCATGCGTCAGATGCTGGAGGCCGGTGTGCACTTCGGCCACCAGACCCGTTACTGGCACCCGAAGATGGCGCCGTACATCTTCGGCGAGCGCAACAAGATCCACATCATCAATCTCGAAAAGACCCTGCCGATGTTCAACGATGCGTTGAACTTCCTGGGCAAGGTGGCCGCTGACGGCGGCAAGATCCTCTTCGTCGGCACCAAGCGCTCCGCGCGCGACGTGGTGGGCGAGGAGGCGCGGCGCTGCAACATGCCCTACGTGAACCACCGCTGGCTCGGCGGCATGCTGACGAACTTCAACACCGTCAAGCAGTCGATCAAGCGCCTCAAGGACATCGAGGCGATGCGCGCGGACGGCAGCATCGACCGCCTGAACAAGAAGGAGGCCCTGATGCTGGTGCGCGAGCAGGACAAGCTCGAGCGCAGCCTGGGCGGCATCAAGGACATGAACCGGATGCCGGATGCGATGTTCGTGATCGACGTCGGTTACGAGAAGATCGCGGTGGCCGAGGCCAACAAGCGCGGCATCCCCGTGGTGGCCATCGTCGATTCGAACAACCCGCCTTCCGGGGTGGACTACGTGATCCCCGGCAACGATGACGCGATGCGCGCAATCCAGCTCTACGTGGCGGCGATTGCGGACAGCATCATCGAGGCCAAGGGCGCGGGCGCGACCGCAGTCCAGGAGGAGGAGTTCGCCGCCGCCGAGACCGGCACCGAATCCTAAACACGTATCCGCCGGCCGCAGCGCGAGCGCGCTGCCGGCCCCATTTCAGGAGTCTTTTCATGCAGATCACTGCTGTTCAGGTCAAGGAGCTGCGCGAGCGCACCGGCGCCGGGATGATGGAGTGCAAGAAGGCACTCACCGAGGTTGAGGGCGACCTCGAGGCCGCGATTGAGCTGATGCGCAAGTCCGGCCAGGCCAAGGCCGACAAGAAGGCCGGGCGCATCGCGGCCGAGGGCCGGATCGAGATTGCCATCGAGGGCCCCCGCGCCGTGATCATCGAGGTCAACTCCGAGACCGATTTTGTGGCCAAGGACGCGCACTTCCAGCAGTTTGCCGTCGAGTGCGCCCGGGCGGCGCTGGCCTCGGACGCTGCGGATGTCGACGGCCTGATGGCCGTACGGATCGAGGGTCAGAGTCTGGAGGAACGCCGCGCGGCACTCGTTGCCCGGATTGGCGAAAACATCCGGGTGCGGCGCTTCGATCGGATGCATGGCGTCGGTCCGCTCGGGGCCTACCTGCACGGGACCCGTATCGGCGTCCTCGTGAGCCTCGAAGGCGGCGACGAGGAACTGGCCAGGGATGTCGCGATGCATATCGCGGCCAGCCGGCCGATCTGCGTCGACGCGGACCAGGTGCCGGCGGAGACGGTGGAGAAGGAGCGCGGGATCTTCCGCGCGCAGGCCCAGGAGTCGGGCAAGCCGCCGGAGATCGTCGAGAAGATGATCGAGGGCCGGATCCGCAAATTCCTGGGTGAGGTGACGCTGGTCGGGCAGCCATTCGTGAAGAACCCGGACCAGACGGTCGGCCAGCTGCTGAAGGAGCGGGGTGCCCGCGTTGCGGGCTTCGTTCGCTACGAAGTCGGTGAAGGCATCGAGAAGAAGTCGGAGAACTTCGCCGAGGAAGTGATGGCGCAGGCGCGAGGCGCCTGATCCGATCCCTGCGGTGGGCTCGGTGCAGCCGCCGTCCCGCCGCAGGGCAGCGTTCAACTGCTATCGAGGGGCCCCATGAGCCAGTCAGGCCAGCCGACGTATAAGCGCATTCTTCTGAAGCTGAGCGGCGAGGCCTTCATGGGGGCGCAGGACTACGGGGTCGACCCCGGCGTGCTGGACCAGGTGGCCGGCGAGGTGTCGGAGCTGTCGGGCCTCGGCATCGAGATCGGCATCGTGATCGGCGGTGGCAACATCTTTCGCGGCGCCGGGCTTGCCGAGGGCGGCATGGACCGCGTCACCGGTGACCACATGGGGATGCTGGCCACGGTCATCAACGCGCTGGCACTGCAGGACGCGATCGAGCGCAACGGGCGTTTCTGCCGCGTGATGTCCGCCATCCGCATCAACCAGGTGTGCGAGGACTACATTCGCCGCCGGGCGGTGCGGCACCTCGAGAAGGGGCGTATCGTCGTGTTCGCGGCCGGCACCGGAAATCCCTTCTTCACCACCGATTCCGCCGCCAGCCTGCGCGCGATCGAGATCAACGCCGAACTGATGATCAAGGCCACCAAGGTGGACGGCGTCTATGACGCCGATCCGATGCGGCACCGCGATGCCCGCCGCCTCGAGCACCTGAGTTTCGACGAGGCCCTCGAGCGGAGGCTCGGTGTGATGGATACGACCGCACTGGTGATGTGCCGCGACAACAACCTGCCGCTGCGGGTGATGAACATGTTTGCCAGGGGGGACCTCCGGCGCCTGGTGATGGGCGAGGACGTGGGCACCCTGGTCGAGGGGACCGGAAAATGAGCGAAGCCACCTTCAAGGATGCCAGCCAGCGCATGGACAAGACGCTGGAATCACTGCGTTCGGAATTCACCAAGATCCGCACGGGCCGTGCACACACCAGCCTGCTCGACCATGTGATGGTCGAGTATTACGGCTCGGAGGTGCCGATCAATCAGGTCGCCAACGTGAACGTGGAGGATGCCCGCACGCTGACCGTGGCGCCCTGGGAGCGGAACATGGTGGGCAAGGTGGAGAAGGCGATCATGACCTCCGACCTCGGGCTGAATCCGGCGACGGCCGGTACCGTGATCCGGGTCCCGCTGCCGGC
Organism: Thioalkalivibrio sp.; assembly: GCF_041690275.1. Lineage (NCBI taxonomy): Bacteria > Pseudomonadati > Pseudomonadota > Gammaproteobacteria > Chromatiales > Ectothiorhodospiraceae > Thioalkalivibrio > Thioalkalivibrio sp. Next base: position 19,627 of record NZ_JAWLHP010000043.1, on the reverse strand, counting down.
GCTCACCGAGGAGCGGCGCAGGGACCTGGTGAAGGTCGTGCGCGCCGAGGCGGAGAATGCGCGCGTGGCCATCCGCAATATCCGCCGGGACGTGAATCACAGCCTGAAGCAGGAGGTCAAGGACAAGGAGATCTCCGAGGACGAGGAGCATCGGGGCGAGGAGCGCGTGCAGAAGCTGACCGACGACCACATCGCCCGCATCGACCAGATGCTGGCGGAGAAGGAAGCGGAGTTGATGGAGGTTTGACCTCCTTGGCGTCGATGGCCCCGGATTCCGTCGAGACTGGCCGCATCCCCGCGCACGTCGCCGTCATCATGGACGGCAACGGCCGCTGGGCCGAGGCGCGCGGCCTCCCCCGCAGCGCGGGTCACCGGGCGGGTCTGAAGGCAACCCGCCGGGCGGTGGAGTTCTTCGCGAACCGGGGGGTGCGCGCGCTGACCCTGTTCGCCTTCAGCAGCGAGAACTGGCAACGGCCGCAGGCCGAGGTGGAAGCGCTGCTGGAACTCTTCGTCACGGCGATCGAGGAGGAACTCCCCGAGCTGCGCGAAAAGGGGATCCGGCTGCGCTTCATCGGCGCGCGCGAGCAATTTCCGCGGGACCTGCGGTCGCGCATGGGGGAGGCAGAGGCGCAGACTGCCGCGAACGACACCATGACGCTGGTGGTGGCCCTTGGTTACGGCGGTCGCTGGGACATCCTGCAGGCGGCGCTGCGCTGGGCCCGGCAGAGTTCCGGCCCGGATCCGGATCCCGAGGCCTTCGAGGCCTTCCTGAGCACGGCCGGGTTGCCGGAGCTGGATCTGCTGATCCGGACCGGTGGCGAGCAGCGGATCAGCAACTTCCTGCTCTGGCAGGCGGCCTATGCCGAACTCTGTTTCCTGGATGCACTCTGGCCCGAGACAGGGGAGGCGGAACTCCAGGAGGCACTCGACACCTATGCCCGGCGCCAGCGCCGCTTCGGCCGGACCAGCGAACCCAGGAGCGCCGCCCATGCTTAGGCAGCGGGTGCTCACCGCGCTGGCCATTGCGGTGCCGCTGATCGTGCTGATCCTGCTGGCGCCGCCATGGCTCTTCGGACTCTTCATCCTGCTGGTCGTGGGCCTCGGCGCCCGGGAATGGGCACAGCTGGCGGGCTTCGCCTCGGCCGGGAGCCGGGCCACCTTTGCCGCCGCGATCCCGGCACTGCTGGCCCTCCTGATGCTGCTGTGGTGGACCGCAGGGTGGTCGGTCTGGCACCTCGGCGCCCTGGCCCTCGCGCTGATCTGGTGGGTGTTCGTGTTCGTCGGGCTCGCCTGGTACAGTCCCGGCCTGTCGGCGCGGCCATCGGGCCGCTTTCTCCTGCGCACGGGCGGCCTGCTGACCCTGGTCCCGGCAGGAATCGCACTGCTCTGGCTGCACGACCAGGCGCCGAGCCTGGTGCTCTACCTGATCGCGCTGGTCGCGGCTGCGGACAGCGCTGCCTATTTCGTGGGACGCAGGTTCGGCCGCAGCAAGCTGGCCCCGGAGATCAGTCCCGGAAAGACCCGCGAGGGCCTGTTCGGCGCGCTGCTCGGTGCGATCGTGGTCGCCCTGGGGGGCGCGTGGCTGTTTGGGCTGTCCGAGATCGACGCACTGGTCTTCGGCCTGCTGGGCGTGGTGGTCGCGCTGGTGTCCGTGGCCGGTGATCTGCAGGAAAGCGTGCTCAAGCGCGAGGCGGGCGCCAAGGATAGCGGCGCCCTGCTGCCCGGGCACGGCGGGATCCTCGACCGCGTCGACAGCCTGACGGCGGCGGCCCCGATCTTCCTGCTGGGGTTGCTCTGGACCGCGCTGCTGGCGCCGGCGAGCCACTGAGATGGGGGCGGAACGGGTCACCATCCTGGGGTCCACGGGCAGCATCGGGGTCAGTACCCTGGACGTGCTGGCACGGGATCCCGAGCGCTTCGAGGTCCACGCCCTGACCGCACAGAGCAATGTCGAGAAGCTCGCCGAGCAGTGCCTGATACACCGCCCGGCGGTGGCGGTGATGGTGGATCCGGAGGCGGGCGCGGCACTGCGCGATCTGCTCCGGCGTGCGGGCGTCCCAACGGAGGTCCAGGTCGGCGTCGACGCCCTGATCGAGGTGGTTTCGGGGCCCGAGGTCGACGTGGTGATGGCCGCCATCGTCGGTGCCGCCGGTCTGCTGCCGACTCTCGCGGCCGCCGAGGCCGGCAAGCGTTTGCTGCTCGCGAACAAGGAGGCGCTGGTGATGTCCGGAGCGCTGCTGATCGATGCGGTGGCCCGAAGCGGCGCGAAGCTGCTGCCGGTGGACAGTGAGCACAACGCGATCTTTCAGTGCCTCCCCGAGGGTTATACCTGCGGCGATGCGATGCGGTCGTGTGGTGCGGAAGGCATCTGGCTGACCGCCTCCGGGGGGCCCTTTCGCGAGCGCGCGCTGGAGCGCTTCGGCGAGATCACGCCGGAGGAGGCCTGCGCCCATCCGAACTGGGACATGGGGCGCAAGATCTCGGTGGATTCGGCCACGATGATGAACAAGGGGCTCGAGGTGATCGAGGCCCGCTGGCTGTTCGCGCTGGAGCCGAATTCGATCCGGGTCGTGCTGCATCCGCAGAGCGTCGTGCACTCGATGGTCGCCTATGCGGACGGATCGGTGCTGGCGCAGCTGGGCAACCCCGACATGCGCACCCCGATCGCGCATACCCTTGCCTGGCCGCGGCGCATGGATTCGGGCGTGAGTCCGCTGGACCTGTTCGCGGTGGGCCGTCTGGATTTTACGCCGCCGTCGTTCGAGCGGTTTCCGTGCCTCGCCCTCGCGTACCATGCTCTTGAAACGGGCGGAACGGCCACCACGATTCTCAATGCGGCCAACGAGGTGGCGGTGGAGGCCTTCCTGGAACGCCGGATCCGCTTTCCGGCAATCGCGCAGGGCATCGCTGCGACGCTGGATGCGGTGACCTCGAGCCCCGCGGACTCGCTCGAGGGGATTCTTGCGGCCGACGCCGAGGCGCGGGACTATGCAGGCCAATGGGTGCACCGATACGGCAGCAGGCCGTGACTTGATGAGCGAATGACCATTCTGACCAGCCTTGTCGCCTTCATCGTGGCCATTGGCGTACTCGTGACCATCCACGAATATGGCCATTTCCTGGCCGCGCGCCTGATGGGTGTGAAGGTTCTGCGCTTCTCCATCGGATTCGGCCGGCCGATTTACCGGCGGATGTTCGGTCGTGACCGCACTGAGTTCGTGATCGCCGCGATCCCGCTGGGCGGCTACGTGAAGATGCTGGACGAGCGCGAGGCGCCAGTGGCCGAGACCGAGGCGCATCGCGCCTTCAACCGCAAACGTCTCGGCGCGCGCAACTTCGTGGTCGTGGCGGGTCCCCTGGCCAATTTTCTGTTTGCCATCGTCGCCTACGCGGCGATGTTCATGATCGGGGTGCCGGGACTGAAACCGATCGTCGGCGAGGTCGACCCCACGAGTGCGGCCGCCGCAGGAGGGCTCCAGCACGGCGACGAGATCGTGATGGTGGGTGACCGCCAGGTTCAGGACTGGGACCAGGCCAACCTGAGGTTGCTCGATCACGCGGTCCGGGCCGACGCAGTGGAGATCACGGTCCTTGATCGCGACGGGCGCGAGATCCGGCGAACCATTCCCCTCGAGAACCGCCGGGATCTGCTGGGCGAGGGCCAGTTCCTCGGACGGCTGGGCATACGCCCCTACCGGCCGGAACTGGAGCCCCTGATCGGCAGCGTGGAACGCGGCAGCCCCGCGGCCGAGGCCGGTCTGCAGTCGGGCGACCGTGTGCTCGCCGTCGACGGCGAACCGGTGGACTCCTGGGCGGACTGGGTCGAGCGGATCCAGGCCGCTCCCGGCGAGGCGCTCGAACTTCGGGTCGAGCGCGAAGACCGCCAGCTGGATCTGCGCGTGGTTCCCGCGGAGGTCGAGATCGACGGGGAGCGACGGGGACGCATCGGCGCCGGCGTCGACGCGGATCAGCCGCAGATGCAGGAGGTCTCCACGCTGGTGCGCCTCGGTCCGGTGGAGGGACTCGTCAGTGGTGCGGCCCGGACCTGGGAGGTCAGCCTCCTCACGCTGCGCGTTCTCTGGCGCATGGTCACCGGCGAGGCCTCGGTCAAAAACATCGCCGGACCGGTTACAATCGCCGAGTATGCAGGAATGACCGCGATCATCGGCGCCACTGCCTTCCTCGGCTTCCTCGCCCTGGTCAGTGTGTCGCTGGGTATCATCAATCTGCTGCCCATTCCCGTGCTCGATGGCGGCCACCTGATGTACAACGTGGCGGAGTGGATCAAGGGCAGCGCCCTCTCCGAGCGGACTCAGATGATCGGTCAGCAACTGGGCCTGCTCGCGATCGCGGCCCTGATGCTGCTCGCGTTCTACAACGACTTCGCGCGTCTGCTCGGCTGAGCCGGGCGGCAGCGCACCCATCGACTTGGCAAAGGACATGACTCGACACCTCGTGCGCGGTTTGATGCTGGCCGGGCTGCTGCTGGCCTCCGGTGTTATCTGGGCACAGTCCTATGTGATCGAGGACATCGAGATCGAGGGCCTGGAGCGCATCACCGCGGGCACCGCCCTGACCTATCTGCCGGTGCAGGTCGGGGATGTCTTCGACGATGCCCGCAGCCCCGAGGTCATCCGCGACCTGTACCAGACCGGATTCTTCGCCGATGTCGAACTCGCCCGGCGCGACGACGTGCTGGTGGTGATCGTCGAGGAACGCCCGGCGATCAACGAGATCCGCTTCAGTGGCAACAGCGACATTCCCTCAGAGGGTCTGACCGAGGCACTGGAAGGGGTGGGGCTGCAGCCCGGGCGCGTGTTCAACCGCACGGTGCTCGACCAGATCGAGAACGAACTGCGCCAGCAGTACCTGGCCCGCGGCCGCTACAACGTGGAGATCGATATCGAGATCACCGAGTTGCCGCGCAACCGTGTCGACGTCGACATCACGATCGCGGAGGGCAAGGTCGCGAAGATCCGCAAGATCAACGTCGTGGGCAACGATGCCTTCGACAACCGCGAGATCACGCGCAGGTTTGAATCGGGCGTGCCTCCGTGGTGGGCCTTCCTCAGCCGGCGGGACAATTACTCGCGCGAGAAACTCGCCGGGGACCTGGAGCGGCTCCGGTCGCGCTATCTGGATGCGGGATTCCTGAATTTCGAGGTGGACTCCACTCAGGTCACGCTGACCCCGGACCGGCGCGACATCTACATCGCCATCAACGTCGACGAGGGCGAGCAATTCCGGATCGGAGAGGTGAACCTCGCGGGGGACCTCGTGGTGCCGGCGCAGGAGCTGCAAGAACTGATCGAGGTGGAATCGGGCGAGATCTTCTCGCGCAGGCAGGTGGTGGATTCGGCGGAGCGGATCACCCGCCGCCTGGGGGTGGAGGGCTTCGCCTTCGCCAACGTGAACCCGATCCCGGAGGTGGACGAGCAGGGCCAGCAGGTGGGGCTGACGTTCTTCGTGGACCCGGGGCCCCGCGTCTACGTGCGGCGGATCACCATCACGGGGAATGCGCGGACCCAGGAGACCGTCTACCGGCGGGAGATGCGACAGATGGAAGGCGCGTGGTTTAACGGCGATCTGGTCGACCGCTCGCGCACCCGTCTGCAGCGCCTGCCCTTCGTCGAGACCGTGAACCTCGAGACGCGCCGGGTGCCGGGGACCGAGGACCAGGTCGACCTCGAGGTCACGGTCAGGGAACGCCTGTCCGGCGCCCTGTCGCTGGGGGCGGGCTTCTCCCAGAGCCAGGGAATCCTGCTGACCGCCAGCCTGAGTCAGGACAACTTCATGGGGAGCGGCAACCGCGTGACGATCTCGCTCAGCAACAGCCAGGTCTCGCAGCTGTTCAACGTCAGCGTACTGAACCCGCACTACTCGATCCATGGCGCGACGCGTGGTTTCTCGGTCTTTTACCAGAAGATCGACGCGGAGGAGGCGAACATCTCGCGGTTCACCTCGAACCGCTTCGGCGCCGACGTGACCTACGGGATTCCGTTCTCGGAGTTCGACACCCTCAACATCAAGCCGGGCTACGAGAACATCGAGATCCTGACCGTCGATACCACCCCGGTGGAGATCACCGACTTCCTCGAACTCGAGGGTGACCGCTACGACATCTTCTCGACCGAGATCTCCTACACCCATGACACCCGCGACCGGGTGATCTTCGCCTCCTCCGGCCGCCGGCACCGGCTGGGTGCGGACGTCGCGTTGCCCGGGAGCGACCTGCAGTATTACCGCCTCACCTACAAGGGTCAGGAGATCTTCAAGCTGTCGGACGACTACTCGCTGAGCCTGTCGCTTGGCCTGGGTTACGGTGAGGGCTATGGTGGGACCGACACGCTGCCGTTCTTCGAGCACTTCTTCGCGGGGGGCATCCGCTCGGTTCGTGGCTTCGAAGACAACAGCCTCGGGCCCCGGGACAGCAACGACGAGCCGTTCGGCGGTGCCTTTCGCACCACGGCCTCGGCCGAGCTCTTCTTCCCGTTGCCGCTCGCGGCGGAGAACGAATCGGTGCGCATGAGCGCGTTCGTGGATGCGGGACAGGTCTACGAGCGCTTCGATGACTTCGAGACGGATGAGTTGCGGGCCTCCGCGGGCCTGGCGCTGACCTGGATGTCACCGGTGGGTCCGCTGAGCTTCAGCTATGGCGAACCGCTGCGCGACGAGCCGGGCGACGACATCCAGAACGTCCAGTTCCTTCTCGGGGCCAGTTTCTGAGCCGGGTCTGAAGCCGCAATCGACACCACCCTGCAGACAGGAGGGGGGCATGAAGAGAATAACCGGGATCCTTGGAGGCGCGCTGGCGCTGGCCGCGCTGCTGCTGCCGGGAACGCTGGCCGCGCAGAATGTCGCGTTCGTGAACATGAACAACATCCTCGAGGACTCCCCGCAGGCGGAGGAGGCGATGCGCGAACTCGAGAAGGAGTTCTCGCCCCGGGATTCCGAGTTGGTGTCGGAACGAGAGGAACTGCAACGGCTTCGTGACCAGCTCGAACGCGAGGGGGATCTGATGACCGCGAACCAGCGCGCGGACCTCGAGCGGGAATTCACCTCGCGCTCCCGCGAGTTCCGGCGGGCCCAGGAGAGCTTCACCGAGGATCTGAACGTGCGCCGCAACGAGGAACTCGCCAAACTGCAGCGGCTGATCAACGACGCCATCATCGAACTCGCCCGGGAACGGAACGTTGACCTGATCGTGACTGAGCGCAACGTGCTGTACGCCAGCGACCGGATCGATATCACGGATGACATCATCGCCGCCATGCAGCAGCTCCGCTGAGCGGGGGCTTTCGGCGGCAGAGATCGCCGAGCGCTTCGGCGGCGAGGTCGTCGGCGATCCCGGGCGCAGGGGGCACGGGCTCGCACCTCTGCACCGGGCCGGCGAGCGGCACATTGCCTTTGCGGTGAGCCGCCGGCACATCGATGCGGTGCAGTCCTCGCGCGCAGGCATCGTGCTGCTGCAGCGGGATCTCGTCCCCGTGGATGGGCTCGATTGCGGTTCCCGCAGCTACGTGCTGGTCGCCAGCCCGCATGCGGTCTTCGCACATCTGAGCACCCTGTTGCATTCACGCCGCGTCTTTGGTCCAGGGATCGAGGCCGGCGCCCGTGTCGATCCCGATGCCGACGTGGAGGCCTCGGCGCGCATCTGCGCCGGGGCCACCATCAGCGCCGGGGCCCGCATCGGCTCGGGGGTGTACGTCGGTGCCGGGGTCTTCATCGGCGCCGGGGCCGAGATTGGCGCAGGGGGCTATCTGTACCCCCGTTGCGTGGTGCTGGAGGACACCGCGATCGGGCGCAGGGTGATCATTCATCCCGGCGCCGTGATCGGTGCCGACGGCTTTGGCCTGGCGCAGGAGGATGGTCGCTGGATCAAGGTCGAGCAGCTGGGCCGCGTGCGCATCGGTGACGATGTGGAGATCGGTGCCAACAGCACCATCGATCGCGGCGCCCTCGACGACACCGTGATCGGCGACGGGGTGAAGATCGACAACCTGGTGCACATCGCCCACAACGTCCAGATTGGTGCCCACACGGCCATTGCCGGCTGCGCGGGAATTGCGGGCAGCGCCCGCATCGGCAGCCACTGCGCAATCGGCGGAGGAGCCGGTATACTCGGGCACCTCGAGATCGCGGACTACGTGACCATCCACGCGATGACCCTGGTGACGCGCTCGATCGTGGAGTCCGGGCATTACGCCTCCGGCGTGCCACACCAGGAGGCCCGCGCCTGGAATCGCAACCTGGCCGCCCTGCGGCGGCTGGGCCGGTCGGAGCGCTAGCGGGCCGTGGGGAGGTCCGGTTCCGCACCGGGCGTCATTCGACTGACGGTAAAAAGGATCGCGACGTGGAAGGTTTCAACATAATGGAGGTGATGCGATACCTGCCGCATCGATATCCCTTTCTCCTCGTCGACCGCGTGGTCGATTATGAGCCGGGACGCTACCTGGAGGCCGTGAAGAACGTCAGTATCAATGAACCCTATTTTCAGGGGCACTTTCCGATCAAGCCCGTGATGCCGGGGGTGCTGATCCTGGAGGCCCTGGCTCAGGCCACCGGGTTGCTCGCGTTCAAGACCGAGGAACACCGCGGCGTGAACCAGGACAAGAAGCAGCTTTATCTGTTCGTCGGTATCGACCAGGCCCGTTTCCGACGCCAGGTGGAACCGGGGGACCAGCTCCACCTGCGTGTGGAGCACGTAAGAACCGTCCGCGGCATCTGGCGCTTCACCGCCGAGGCGCGTGTCGGCGAATCCGTGTGCTGCACGGCCGACCTGATGTGTGCGGGCAAGGAAATCGATTCGTGATCGACCCGCGCGCCGACGTGCATCCCAGTGCAGAGATCGACGCCTCGGCACAGATCGGCCCGTTCTCGGTGATCGGCCCCAATGTGCGTATCGGGGCGGGCACCCGGATTGCCTCGCATGTGGTGATCCAGGGTCCCACGGAAATCGGGCGGGAGAACCACATCTACCAGTTTTCCTCCATCGGGGAGGCGCCCCAGGATCGCAGCTATCGCGGCGAGCCCACGCGGCTGGTGATCGGCGATCGCAACATGATTCGCGAGTCGGTCACGCTGAGCCGCGGCACGGAAAAGGGCGGCGGCGAGACCGTGATCGGCCACGACAACATCATCATGGCCTACGTGCATATCGCCCACGACTGCATCGTCGGCAACAACATCACCTTCGCGAATGCCGCCTCCCTGGCGGGGCATGTGGAGGTCCAGGACCATTGCACGCTTGGCGGATTCACCCTGGTGCATCAGTTCTGCCGGATCGGAACGCATGCCTTCACCAGCATGGGCTCGGCGCTGAATCGGGACATGCCGCCGTATTGCCTGGCCAGCGGCAACTACGCGCGCCTGATCGGCATCAACAAGGTGGGGTTGCGCCGCCAGGGATTCAGTGATGCCAGCATCCAGGGTCTTCACCGGGCCTTCGCCGAGGTGCTGCGCGGCCACGGCGACCGCAAGGCCCGGCTGGAGCGCCTGCTGGCCGAGACCACGATCCCCGAGGTCCGGGTGCTGCTCGAATTCATCCAGACCAGTCAGCGCGGAGTCCTGCGCGCGGGGCGCGACTGACGCCTGGCGCCCGGCGCCCGGGCAGGGATCGCGAACGCGCAACTGTAGCTGGTCCTCTCCCGAAGCGCTCCGCTCCACCTGTACCGAACGGCGAGGCCACGATGCCACGAACGCGCCGCAAGTCCGACCTGCCCACTCGCATCTGCGCCCACTGCGGTCGACCCTTCAGCTGGCGGCGCAAGTGGCGTGCGCACTGGGACGAGGTGCGTTACTGCTCGGAGCGCTGCCGCAGGACGCACCGCTCCGCCTCGCGCGCCCGCCGATGAGGAACCTGCGTCTGGTGCTCGGCGATCAGCTGAGCCGCGCCGTAAGCGCGCTGGACGGGCTGGACGCCACGCGCGATGTGGTGCTGATGGTGGAGGTGCACGAAGAGACCACCTACGTGCGCCACCACCGACAGAAGATCGTGCTGATCCTGTCGGCAATGCGGCACTTCGCCGCGATGCTGCGTGCCGAGGGCATCCCGGTGGACTACGTGCGGCTGAATGCACAGGACAACACCGGTTCCCTTGGCGGCGAAGTGCGCCGCGCGCTGTCGCGGCATGCGGCGGATCGGGTGATCGTCACCGCGCCGGGCGAATGGCGGGTGCTGGCGATGATGCAGGGCTGGAAGGAGGCCCTCGGAATCCCGGTCGAAATCCGGGAGGATGCCCGTTTTCTCTGCACGCAGGAACGCTTTCGGCGCTGGGCGCAGGGACGCAAGAGCCTGCGCATGGAATTCTTCTATCGCGAGATGCGCCGCGAAACGGGCTGGCTGATGCACGGGAGCGAACCCGAGGGCGGACGCTGGAACTACGACAGCGACAACCGCAAGGCCCTGCCGGAAAATCTCCGGACCCCACCGCGCCGCCGGTTTCCACCCGACGCGGTGACCGCGGCGGTGCTGGATCTGGTGCGTGAGCGCTGCGGCGAACACTTCGGCGATCTGGACGGCTTCGGCTGGGCGGTCACCCGGGAGGATGCCCTCGCGGCCCTCGGCGAGTTCGTGGACAGGTTCCTGCCAGGCTTTGGCGACTACCAGGACGCGATGCGTGACGGTGGCGACTTCCTGTTCCATTCGGTGCTCTCGCCGTATCTGAACATCGGGCTGCTGGCGCCGCGGGAGGTCTGCGAGTCCGCGCTGGATGCCTGGCGAGAGGGGCGGGCACCGCTGGCGGCCGTCGAGGGTTTCGTGCGCCAGATCCTCGGCTGGCGCGAGTACGTGCGCGGGCTGTACTGGTTGCTGATGCCGGAGTACGCGGACAGCAATTTTCTCGACGCGCAGCGACCGCTGCCCGCGTTCTACTGGACCGGCGAGACCCGGATGCGGTGCGTGCGCGCAACCGTGGAGGCGACGCGTCGCAACGCCTATGCGCACCACATCCAGCGGCTGATGATCACCGGCAACTTCGCCCTGCTCACGGGGATCGCGCCGGCCGAGGTGGAGGCGTGGTACCTCGCGGTGTACGCCGATGCCTTCGAGTGGGTGGAGCTGCCGAACACGCACGGGATGGCCCTGCACGCCGACGGCGGGCTGCTGGGTTCGAAGCCCTATGCCGCCTCCGGCGCCTACATCGACCGCATGTCCGATTACTGTGCCGGTTGTGCCTACAGCCCGAAGACGAAGCTGGGAGAGAGGGCCTGCCCGTTCAATTTCCTCTACTGGAACTTCCTGATGGACAACCGCGAGCGCCTTGCGGCGAATCCCCGGATGGCAATGCCCTACCGCACGCTGGACCGCATGTCGGGGGAACGCCGCGACGCGATCCGGCGTGACTCCGCCGCCTTTCTCGCGGCTCTGGACGCCGACCGGATGGTCTGATCCGACTCCGGCGATCCCCGTGGTCGAGGCGGGCGGGGTCGCGGAGTGGATTCTGCGGTGAGAAATGTCTAAGCTCCCCCACAAATCATCGGGTGGGCAACACCCACTGCGCGTGGTTGCATTCGGGGGGCGTGCCCGGGTTACGCCCAGCAGGGATCAGCAAACGGGGGCCGCTTTCTGCCGTGAATTCCTACGCCATCTTCCTGCTCTATCTGCTGGCGATCCTCGGGTTCGTTGCGGTGATGCTTCTGGTCAACCGCGCGCTGGGTCCGAAGCCCGCGGCCACTGCCACGAAGCTGGAAGCCTTCGAGTGCGGGGCGGAGCCGGTGGACCGGCTGAACGTGAAGGCCGTGCCCGTGAAGTATTACGGTATCGCGGTGGTCTTCATCCTGTTCGAACTGGAGACCGTCTTCCTGTTCATGTGGGCACTGGGCGCACAGCCATTGACCGGTACGCTGCTGCTGGTCTTCGGGTTCTTCCTGCTGCTGCTGGTGCTGCTGGTGCTTTATGTGTGGAAGTCCGGACTGCTCGAGGACGTGCGCGCATGACCCGGTCTGTGTACAAGGCGAAACAGTGCAGCGCGATCCGCCGGCGGAACGCGACCGTGTTCGGCGCATGTGCCGGCACGGCCGATGGCCGCCTTCGGCTCTTTCCACCCTACGGTTCCGAAGCGGGGGTTGCATGAATCACGACCACGAGAAGACCGGAGCCTTCGAGTACCTGACCACCCGCAAGGACGAGCTGGTCGGCTGGGCGCGCAAGTTCTCGCTGTTTCCCTATCCGTTCGTCACCGCCTGCTGCGCGATGGAGTTCATGTCAGTGAGCTCCACGATGTACGACACCGACCGCTTCGGCGCCGCACTGCCGCGTTTCTCGCCGCGGCAGTCCGATCTCCTGATGGTGGTCGGCACGATCACGCACAAGCAGGCGCCGGTCCTGCGCCGGGTCTACGAGCAGATGTGCGAGCCGAAGTGGGTGATGGCCTTCGGCGTCTGCGCAACCAGCGGCGGGTTCTACCAGAACTATGCGGCCCTGCAGGGCATCGACAAGATCATCCCGGTGGACGTATACATTCCAGGCTGTCCGCCGCGACCGGAGTCGGTGATCGACGGGATCATGCAGCTGCAGGAAAAGATCGCCGGATCCAGTCACCCCATCGTCAACGACCGGTTCTAGGGATGCCCGACGATCTGCTCGAAAGGCTGCGCTCGCGGCTCGCGGACGAGGGACGCGAAGCCACCTTCGCCCACGGCCTGCTTGCGGTGCAGATTCCGCGCGAGGCCCTGCTGGATACCGTGAAGCTGCTCAAGGACGGTTTCGGCTTCGATCTCTTCCTGGATGTGACCGCGGTGGATTGGCCGGGTCGCGACCCGCGCTTCGACGTGGTCTACCACCTCTATTCCACCCGCGACCACGTGCGGGTGCGGCTGAAGACGGCCGTTTCCGGGACGGATCCGGTGGTGGACACGCTGGTGCCGCTGTTCGGTGCCGCGGCGTACATGGAGCGGGAGTGCCACGACATGCTCGGCATCCGCTTCCGGGGCAACGACGACCTGCGCCCGATCCTGCTCTACGAGGGCTTTGAGGGGCATCCGCTGCGCAAGGACTACCCGAAGGGGCGCGAGCAGCCACTGGTGAGGTACCGCGAGTGATTGTCTCGGCACTTCTGCGAACGCTTCCCGAGGGAGCGCCCCCCGTGGGAGCGCCCCCCGTGGGAGCGGCCTCTGGCCGCGATGGTTTTCGAGACTCGGTGACGGTTCGGAGATCGCGGCCAGAGGCCGCTCCCACGAGGCCCCTTCCCGCGAAGGTGGCATCTGCGACGGCGGCGGGTCGATGACGATGCGGGATAACGAAGAGACCCTGCCGAACCCGGTGCGCGCCGCCTTCGACCGGCCGTCCACCGAGGACGGCGTGATCGTGAACATCGGACCGTCGCACCCGGCGACCCACGGAACGCTGCAGATCATTGCCGAACTCAGCGGCGAGAAGGTCGTGCGTGCCGATGTGCACTGCGGGTACCTGCACCGGGGCTTCGAAAAGGAGTGCGAGGCGCACACCTGGCACACGCTGATCCCCTTCGTGGACCGCCTGAACTACTGCTCGGCGCTGATCAACAACTTTGCCTACTGCGACGCCGTCGAGACCCTGATGGGCGTCGAGATCACGCCGCGTACCCGCTATCTGCGCACGCTGCTTTCCGAGTATTCGCGCATCGCGGATCACATGACCTGCATCGCCGCCTCGGTGATGGAGCTGGGCGCGATGACCGCCTTCCTGTACCTGATGACCATCCGCGACTGGATCTACGAGCACCTTGCGGACCTGACCGGGGCACGGGTCACCTACAGCTACGGTCGGATCGGCGGTCTCGCTCACGACCTGCCGGAGGGGTGGCTGGAGCGCCTGGGAGAGATCCTCGACCAGTACGAGGAATACGTCGGCCGCATCCACGGGCTGATGGACCGCAACCGCATCTTCATCGACCGAACCCGCGACGTCGGGGTGATCTCGACCGATCAGGCGGTCCACTGGGGCTTCACCGGCCCGATCCTGCGCTCCACCGGCGCGGCGCGGGACCTGCGCCGGGATACGCCGTACCTCGCCTATTCCGAGCTCGATTTCGACGTGCCGGTCGGCATCAACGGCGACAATTACGACCGGTACTACGTGCGCATGCGCGAGATGGACGAGTCCGTGCACATGATCCGCCAGCTGATGCAGATGCTGCCCGAAGGCCCGATCAACGTAGATGACCGCCGCTGCACCTTCCCGGAGAAGCAGCGCGTGTACACGGAGATCGAGTCGCTGATCAACCACTTCAAGCTGGTGATCGACGGTCCGCAGGTGCCCGCGGGCGAGGTCTACCGGGCACACGAGGCGGCGAACGGCGAACTCGGCTTCTATCTGGTAAGCGACGGCACCGGCACCCCGCACCGGGTACATGTGCGCGCGCCGAGCTTCGTGCACATGGGCGGGCTGCACAAACTGCTGGAGGGCTACCAGCTCGCGGACGTGGTCTCCACCTTCGGCACCATCAACATGATCGGCGGGGAGTGCGACCGGTGAAGCACCTGATCCCCGAGTTCGAGCGCCTGAAGACCCGGCTGCCGCCCGGTCACGATGCGACACTGCTGCTGCCGTGCCTCAGGCGCATTCAGGAAGATCAAGGTTATATCGCCGATGGCGACATCGAGGGCCTGGTCGAATATCTCGGTGTCCCGCGGATCCAGATCGAGGAGGTGCTGTCGTTCTACGGTATGCTGCGCCGCGCGCCGATCGGCCGCTGGCACCTGCAGGTGTGCCACAACGTGTCCTGCTCCATGCGCGGTGCCGAGCGCCTGCTCGACCACCTCAGCGGGAGGCTGGGCATCCAGCCCGGCGAGACCACGCCGGATCGGCGCTTCACGCTGTCGACCGTCGAGTGCCTGGGCGCCTGCGGCACCGCACCGGTAGTGATGGTCAACGAGGCCTATCACGAGAACCTGGACCCCGCGGGTCTGGACGCATTGCTTGAGAGGCTGGACTGAGATGACCGGTCGCAAGGTGCTGACGGGCTTCGAGATCACCGCGGACTCGCACACGCTGGCGGGCTATCGCGCGCGCGGCGGCTACGAGGCACTGGCCAAGGCGCTGAAGACGATGCAGCCCAGGGACGTGACCCAGGAGATCGTCGATTCGGGCATTCAGGGTCGCGGCGGCGCGGCCTTCCCGGCCGGACGCAAGTGGCAGGGCATCGACCCGCACGACGGTCAGCCGCACTACCTGATCGCGAACGCGGACGAGGGCGAGCCCGGCACCTTCAAGGATCGCTGGGTGCTCGAGCACGACCCGCACGCGCTGCTGGAGTCGATGCTGCTCGGCAGTTATGCGCTCGGTGTGCGCCACGCCTTCGTCTACATCCGCGGCGAATACGACCGGCCCTGGCGGCGGCTCGACGCGGCGGTGGAGGAGGCGTACGCGGAGGGGCTGTTCGGCGAGAATATCCTCGGCAGCGGGTTCTCCTGCGATCTCTTCGTCTTTCGCGGGGCCGGCGCCTACGTGTGCGGCGAGGCCTCGTCGCTGCTGGGGTCCATCGAGGGAACCCGCGCCTGGCCGCGCAACCGCCCGCCGCGCATGACGGTGCGCGGCCTGTACCAGGCACCGACGGTGGTGAACAACGTCGAGACCATCGCCAGCATGGCGTGGATCATCCGCAACGGGGCACAGGCCTTCCGCGAGATCGGCACCGAGAAGAGCCCGGGGACGCGCTTGATCTCGATTTCAGGGCACATCCGGTACCCCGGCGTTTACGAGGTGGAACTGGGCTATTCCTGGACCAAGTTCCTGCACGAGGACTGCGGGGGACTGCTCTGCAACAAGCCGCTGAAGGCGGTGATCCCCGGTGGCATCTCCTCGCAGGTGATGACCGGCATGGACGCGAAGGTGCTGACCCCCGGCGAGGTCGAGGGCATGACGCTGGATCACGAGGTGCTGCGCGCGGCCGGCTCGTCCCTCGGATCCGGCGGCATGATCGTCATCGCGGAGGGGACCTGCATGGTCCGCCTGCTGCAGATCATGCTGCGTTTCTACCGTCACGAGTCCTGCGGGCAGTGCACGCCCTGCCGCGAGGGTACGGGCTGGATGCACCGCATCATCGACCGCATCGTGGCCGGCGAGGGCCGTCCCGAGGACATCGGCACCCTCTATCACATTGCCCGTTTCAACGACGGCACCACCATCTGCGGCCTCGGTGACGCCGCCGGCTACGCGGCGACCGCGATGCTCGACAACTTCCGCGACGAATTCGATTACTACATCGAACACGGTCATTCGAAGTTCGGAGGGAACCTCGAGTGCCAGTGATCTTCATCAACGGCGAGGCGGTGGATACCGGCGAGCACCCCACCGTGCTGCAGGCGGCGCTGGCCAACGGTTTCTACGTGCCCCATTTCTGCTGGCACCCGGAGCTGTCGGTCGTCGGCAACTGCCGCGTGTGCCTGGTCGAGCAGGAGGGACGCGGGGTCAACATCGCCTGCAACATGCCGGTGGTGGACGGCATGCGGATCGAGACCGACTCGGAGACGGTGCGTGCCCAGCGCAAGGCGATGCTGCAGTTCATCCTGTTGAACCACCCGGTGGACTGCGGGATCTGCGACAAGGCGGGCGAGTGCACGCTGCAGGACTACCACTACGCCTACAACGGCGAGCCCGCACTCTCGCGCGAACCGAAGCTCAAGGGCACGAAGTTCTACCCCCTGTCCAGCCGCATTCTACTGGACAACGAGCGCTGCATTCTGTGTTCGCGCTGCGTGCGCTTTACTCGCGAGGTGTCGAAGTCCAACGTGCTCGGCATTGAATACCGCGGCGATTCGGCGCTGGTCCGCCCGGCGGAGGACCGGACGCTGGACGACGATCCCTATTCGGACAACGTGATCGACATCTGCCCGGTGGGGGCGCTGCTGTCCCGCTCGTTCCTTCACCAGGCCCGTGTCTGGTACCTCGAACCCACGCCTTCCGTCTGCCCCCGCTGCGCGCGGGGATGCACCGTGCAGCTGTGGCATCGCAAGCCGGAATGGCAGCTGAAGACGCTCGATCCCTCGCAAAATACCCGGATCCTGCGCGTAACGCCGCTTGAGAACCCGCGTGTGAACGGCCCCTGGATCTGCAACCGGGGCCGGGATCTGGGCGAAGTGCTGGAACGTCCGCGGGCGGAACAGGCGCTGCAGAAGGGGGCGGGGGTCACGATGATGGAGGCGATCGAGGCGACGCGCGCGCTGATCGCGGAGTCCACCCGCCGCATCGCGCTGGTGTCGAGCTGGGCCTCGAACGAGGAACTGCGCGCCTTCCAGAATGCGCTGGGCGACCGCTTCACCAGCTTCGTGAAGCCCGACCAGCTTCCGGAAGAGGGCGAGGTGGTCGAGGACGAGCTGCTGATCCGTGCCGACAAGAACCCGAACACCCGTGCCGCCCAGGACCTGTTCGGCAGCGAGGCGCCCGAGATCCGCGAGGATGCGGACCTGATTCTGGTGTGGGGCGAGGGCGTGGACTTCGCCCAACTCCCGCGCGGTGCGAAGATCGTGTTCCTCGGCTCCTGGCTGCTGCCGGAGGTCGGTCACGCCGACGTCTTCATTCCGCTCAGCATACAGACGGAGCGGCGCGGACATTACACGAACTTCGAGGGCGTGGTCAGCGCCTTCGAGCCCTGCCAGCCGCGTCCGGAGGGCGTGATCGACGCCGAGACCCTCTTCCCGCTGCTCGCCGCACCCGGCGGCGCCAGGGGCCGCGCATGATCCAGGACCTCGTGGTGCACGGTACCTTCATCGTCTACGCGGTGCTGATGCTGATGACGGTCGGGCTGATCCTGACATGGGTCGAGCGCAAGCAGAGCGCGATCATGTCCGACCGCATCGGGGCCAACCGGGCCTACCTGCGCATCCCCTTCACCCAGGTGAAGCTGGTGTGGTGGGGTCTGTTCCACGGTCTCGCCGACGGCATGAAGATGCTGCTGAAGGAGGACTGGAAGCCGAACTCCTACGACGGGCTGGCCTATGCGCTGGCGCCGTGGTTTGCCTTCGTGCCGGTGCTGGCCGTCTTCGCGGTGATTCCCTTCGGTGGCGAACTGGTTCCCGGCACCTTCTTCGGCTGGTTCGAGGGGCCATCCGAGTTCTTCGGCGACCGCAGCTACTCGATGCAGGTGGCCCCGCTGGACGCCGGCCTGCTGGTCGTGTTCGCGCTGGGGGGCATCGCGGTGATCGGCGCGATGCTGGCCGGCTGGTCCTCGAACAACAAGTTCTCCCTGCTCGGCGCGGTGCGTGCGGGCTCGCAGATGATCTCCTACGAGCTGGTGGTGGGGCTGACGGTGATCGGTCTGATCCTGATCTACGGCACGGTGAACCTGGTTACCATCGTGGAGCAGCAGTCGCAGTTGCTGTTCGGCTTCCTGCCGGCCTGGGGGATCTTCCTGCAGCCCTTCGCGGCGATCCTGTTCCTGGTCGCGGCGCAGGCGGAGAACCAGCGCATTCCCTTCGATCTTCCCGAGGCCGAGTCGGAGCTGATCGCGGGCTACTTCACCGAATACAGCGCGATGAAGATGGGCCTGTTCATGTTCGCGGAGTTCATCCACATCGCGATCATTGCGGCGCTGTTCACCACGCTGTTCCTGGGCGGCTACAACCTGCCGTACATGAACGATGCCGGCCTGCTCCTGCCCGGCGGCATGGAGGTCGCGCTGCCCCACGTGCTGGTCGTGCTGCTGCAGGTCACCGTGTTCTGGGTGAAGGTCTTCCTGATGTGCGGCTTCCTGATCCTGGTGCGCTGGTCCCTGCCGCGTTTCCGCTACGATCAGCTGCTGCGCTTTGCCTGGCGCTTTCTGCTGCCGCTGGCCCTGATCAACCTGCTGGTCACCGCGATCGCCGTGTGGGCGCTCGGGGGGCTGGGGTCGTGATGGGCCGGGCGTGGTCTGCAGCGGCGTTTGGGTCCGGGGCCCCGCGGTTGAAGGTTGGGAAGGCGCTTGAAGACCGGAAGCCCCGTAGGGTGGGCCAAGCGCAGCGGGCCCACCACAGACTGCCGCTGGAAGGAGCGTGGGCCCGCTGCGCTTGGCCCACCCTACTGTCCGGACGCGGGGGATGGACGGGGGCGAAGACCGTGATTCTCTCTTTGCAGTGGCGCGGGGATTGCATATGAACGCGCCGCAACACGGACAGCCAGTGGACGACAAGAAACGCCCGAAGGTCGTCGACCGCCGGCGCAAGTACTGGAACGAGCCGAAGCTCGGCTGGTGGGAGGGCTTTTACTTGTTCGAGGTGCTGCGGGGGCTGTCGATCACCGGCGGGGTGTTTCTGCGCAACATGAAGCGCTGGATGACCGGCAGCAAGGGCGCGCTGACGGCCTATTATCCCGAGGAGATCCGGGCCGACTACGCGCGCCACAACCGCGGCAAGCACGTGCTGACGCAGCGCCCGGACGGTCGGCCCCAGTGCATTGCCTGCAACCTCTGCGCGACCGTCTGCCCGGCGAAGGTGATCGAGATCGAGGCCGGTTTCGACCCGGACGATCCCGCACACCCGAAATATCCGGAACGCTTCGAGATCGACTATTCGCGCTGCATCTTCTGTGGCTTCTGCGTGGAGGTCTGCCCGGAGGACGCGATCCGCATGGTGCCGACGGTTCCCGGGCTGCCCGTGCCGAAGCGCCAAGAGGGCATGTGGCTGGGGCGCGAGGAGCTGCTGGGCTGGCAGCCGGCGCGCGACCCGGCGAAGC
>NZ_JAWLHP010000042.1:0-28257 GCF_041690275.1 Thioalkalivibrio sp. | reverse complement strand
TCCAGCCGCGTGATCCGTTCCCGGAGGTCGCATGACTCCGGAAACACGAGGCAACGTGCAACCAGGAGCGGGCCCTAGTGGGCCATGCGGAAAGTTCGGTACCAGATCGCTTCGCCAGAAGCGCCGGCGCTGCGTTGGGCAAGTTTGAAATAGGCCCACTGTTCCTGCACTTGCCCGCCTTGCTCCGGCCCTTCTGGCTGTGCTCCATAGTCACCGAACTTTCCGCATGGCCCACTAGGCGGGGATCGCCAGCGCGAGTCCGCACCCCCCCATGCCGGTCTTCAGGTGGGGGCAATTACACCGTTTGACCGTGGGCCCACGTTTCGGGGTAGTCTGGGATCAAATCCCGAGACAGGCTGCGCCGGGGGCATGAACCGCTCCCCATCCCAATGGCTGTCTATCTGGCGGGCGTCCTCGCCACCATCATCACGATCGTTTACCCGGACCGAATAGTACGGCGCGCGCTGTCCCGGTACACGGAAAACGACAGGCACAGCGAGGTGCCGCGATGACCTGGATGAACTGGCTTCCCTGGCGTTTTGTGATTCGCCACGTGGCCCGCCGGCAGGGCTTTCTCGACCCGGTCGCGCTACTGTCCCGCCTGCACGGCTTCGCACAACCTTCCGAGGTCGGCGTGCCCATCGAGTTGCTGCGCGCGGGCATGGTGTTTCATGCCCGCGGCCTGATCAACAGCCGGGTGATCCAGCACAACCTCGACTGGGTCTGGCCGTACTGGGTGGAGCGTCAGTTCAATCCGAACGATCCGTCCTTCGTTCCGCGCGCCTTCTCGATCACGCACGTGAACCTCACGCATCGGAACTGGACGGCCATCGGCTATCCGGATGTCGACGAGTTGCCGATCGTCGATCCCCGGGGCCTCCTTACCCCACGGCTCGATGGATTCTCGCTGGACGGCTGGCTGATGGCCCGCAATGGCCGTTACCTGCTGCCTTCCCGCGCCGACGACTGCCGACAGTATCAGGAGGTGGCGCCAGAGGTGAGCGTCACGACCGAGACGCGAAGCCCGGGGATGATGCTGACCAGCCGGGCGTGGGTCGAACTCGAGACCGGTTCGCCCACCTGCAAGCTCCGGCTCACCGCACGCAGCGACAGCGACGGCTGGCTTGTCCTGGCCCTCCGTCCCCAGAATCCGGAAGGCGTGAGCTTCATCCACGAGGTCCAGCTGCTGCCGGGCCGCGATGGCTGGCGGGTCGATGATGCCCCCGAACTGCGGTTCAGCCGACCCGCCGAGCGTCACCATGTGTCCGATTACCACCACGGCGACGTCCACATCCACCTCGAGGACCGCGAGGACCAGACACAAGGGCGCTGCGATGTCGGGTTGGCCACCGCCGCGGCCCTGTTCCCGGTCCAGGCCGGGGAACCCGCCGAGGTGACCGTCTCCCTGCCGATTGCCCGGGAGGACGCCGTCCCGTCCGTTCCCGACGCCTGGGATCGCGCCTATCGGGACCGCTGCAGCCTGGACTGCCCCGAGCCGCACTACCAGTTCCTGTACGATGCCGCCGTCACCTCCCTGGTCCTGCACTCGCCCGACGACGTGTATCCGGGGCCGTACACCTACAAGCGGTTCTGGTTCCGGGACGCCGCATTCATCATCCATGCCCTGCTGTGTACCGGCCTCACCGACCGGGCGCAACGCGCGCTCGAGCACTTCCCCGAACGGCAGACGCCGCTCGGCTACTTCCGCTCCCAGGAAGGCGAATGGGATGCCAACGGTGAGGTCTTGTGGATTCTGCGGCGCTACACGGAACTCACCGGGCGCGCGTTACCGCCGCAGTGGCGCAAGCCCCTTCAGCGGGGGGCGCGCTGGATCGTCCGCAAGCGCCTAGACGACACCATCGACGCGCCGCATGCAGGCTTGCTGCCGCCGGGCTTCAGCGCCGAGCACCTTGGACCCAATGATTATTACTTCTGGGACGATTTCTGGGGCATCGGCGGCCTGCGAGCCGCGGCCGCATTATGCGCCGATGGCGATCCTGACCAAGCCCTCGAGTTCGGGCAAGCCGCCGACGCCTTCTCGGCCGCGGTGGACCGGAGCCTGGCCGGTTGCGCCGAGCGACTGCAACGCCCGGCGATGCCGGCGTCCCCGTACCGCAGACTGGACGCCGGTGCGATCGGCTCGCTCGCGCTCGGCTACCCGCTACAACTCGGTGCGGCCCGCGACGAGCGTCTGCTCGATAGCGTCGAATTTCTCCTCGAGCGCTGTTTCGTCAAGGGTGCCTTCTATCAGGACATGATTCACTCCGGACTGAACGCGTATCTCACTCTGCATGTGGCCCAGGTGCTGCTACGGGCGGGAGATCCGCGTTACCTGGCGCTGATGGATACCGTCGCGGCCATTGCCTCGCCGACCGGGCAGTGGCCGGAGGCCATCCATCCGGCGACCGGCGGTGGCTGCATGGGGGATGGACATCATGTCTGGGCCGCGGCGGAGTGGGTCCTGATGCTGCGCAATTGCTTCGTGCGCGAGGAAGGGGACGGGTTGGTGCTGGGAGGCGGCATCCCGGAGCGCTGGCTCGCCCAGGGACAACCGATCCGGTTCGGTCCGGCGCCGACCTCCTTCGGCCCCGTGTCGCTGTGCATCCGGCCGCGTGCCGGCGACACGCCGGTGTTCGAATGGCGCGGCGAATGGCGGGATCGATCGCCGCAACTCGAGATCCAACTCCCCGGTTTCAAGCCTGTCACGACGGAGGGGGACCGCGGCGACGTGCCATTGACCCTCCAGGAACCATCGCGATGAAGATCCTCATCGCCACCAATACCTTTACGCCCCATGTCGGCGGAGTCGCGCGTTCGGTCGAGGCCTTTGCCGGGGAATACCGGCACCGCGGCCATCAGGTGCTGGTGCTGGCGCCGGAGTTCCCCGATATGCCAGCGGACGAGGCCGATGTGATCCGGATCCCGGCCATCCAGAACTTCAACGCCAGTGATTTCTCGGTCGTCCTGCCACTGCATCCGGGCCTGAGTGAACAGGTCGATGCGTTTGGACCGGATCTCGTGCACGCCCAGCACCCGTTCCTGCTCGGATCCACCGCCCTTCGGCTCGCCCGTCGCCGCGATCTACCGCTGGTATTCACCCATCACACGCTCTACGAGCAATACACCCACTACGTTCCGGGCGACTCGCCTGCGCTCAAGCGTTTCGCGATCGAACTCGCCACACAGTACGCGAACCTGTGCAGTCAGGTCTTTGCGCCCAGCGAAAGCATCCGCGACATCATTCGCCAACGCGGCGTGACCGTGCCCATCGACGTCATTCCCACGGGGGTACGTGTGCGGGACTTCGCTGACGGCGACGGGATGCGGTTTCGCAGACGCATGGGTCTACCGGAGGCAGCCGTCGTGATTGGCCACCTGGGCCGCCTGGCACCGGAAAAGAACCTGGCCTTCCTGGCCAGGGCCGTGGCCCGGGTCGCCGGCGAGGATCCCCGCGTCCACTTCCTGGTGGTTGGCACCGGCCCGTCCGAGTCCGTAGTGCGTGCCTGCTTCGAAGACGCCGGGCTGGAAGGACGCCTGCATATTGCCGGGGTATGCGAGGGAGAAGACCTCGCCGATGCGCTGCACGCGATGGACCTGTTCGCTTTCGCCTCGACCAGCGAAACGCAGGGCATGGTGCTGACCGAGGCGATGGCCGCAGGCCTGCCGGTCGTCGGCCTGGACGCACCGGGGGTGCGCGAGGTGGTCTCGGACCGGCGCAACGGGCGTCTGGTGCACGACGAGGACGAGGCTGCCTTCGCTGCGGCGCTGGCCGCAACGGTCGGACTGCCACAGGCGGACCGCCGCGCCTTGTCGCGCGGGGCGCGCGCCACCGCGGTGGAATTCTCGATGGATCGCTCGGCGGAGCGGGCCCTGGCCCGCTATGCCGCGCTCCTCGAGCGCCGGCCGGAGCACAGGGAGGGCGACGAAGGTCCCTGGACCGATTTGATGAAGGCGATCACGACCGAGTGGGATATCCTCAATAGCGTGGCAGGCGCGGGCGATGCGGCGCTCCGCAGCGATGAGCAGGGGCGGCCCGAACGGTGAGCGCGTCACGCAAGACCGGGGGCGGCAACGCGCATGGCCATCAGGTGCGAAGGGTCAATCCAGCAGTTCGCGGCGCTGGGTCATCCGCATCTGGGCCGGCAGCGGAATGTAGCCGGCATCGTCGGGCAGCCGCTGACCGTCAAGGAATCCTTCTACGAGAAACGCTGCCCGTCGCATCGACCCGACTGGATGGCCACCGCCACCCTCGGGCACAAGGATGGCAAGAGCGTGCAATGCTGCTCCATCGTCGACCTGCCGTCGCTCTCAGGATCAAGCAGGAGATCGGCAGCGCCCAGACGCGCACCGCCAATGCCGGAGCCACTTGCACTTCCGCATGGCGGCGACCACCATCAACCGAAATCCCCTGATCACAACACTCATGGAACGGGTCGCGGGACGGAATGGGGGACGCTGCAGTGAGATGGCGTTGGCAACCGCAAAAGGATAGTGACCAATGACTGCTGAAAATGACAACGTAGTGCTCCTGGACGGAGGTATGGGCCAAGAGCTCAGGCGGCGCAGCAGCCGGCCCGCGTCACCGCTATGGTCCGCGCAGGTCATGCTGGATGAACCGCATCTGGTAACGGCCGCACACCGCGACTTCATTGATGCCGGTGCCCGGGTCATCACGATCAACACCTACAGCGCGACACCGCAGCGCCTTGCGCGCGACGGTAATCCCGAGATGCTGGAGCCGCTTCATGCTGCCGCGCTCAACGCCGCCCACAAGGCGCGCGAAGAAAGCGGCCAGGATGTGCGCATCGCGGGCTGTCTTCCCCCGTTGGTCGGAAGCTATCACCCGGAGGTCGTGCCGGATGACGCCACCTGTCTGCGTGACTACCGCCGCATGGTGGAACTTCAGGCAGCAGGGGTGGATCTGTTTCTCTGCGAAACGATGTCGCTCGCCCGGGAGGCCCGTGCAGCAACCATCGCGGCTGCGGAAAGCGGCCTCCCCGTGTGGGTCTCTTTCACGGTGGACGACAGCGATGGCACGCGCCTGCGCTCCGGCGAGACACTGGCAGAGGCGGCCCAGGAGGTCGTGAACGCCGGCGCTGAGCGGGTATTGGTCAATTGCTCGGTACCTGAGGCGGTAACCGCCGGAATGGATGAGCTTGCAAGGGTTGGCATGCCGTTTGGCGGCTACGCCAATGGCTTTACTTCCGTGGCCCCACTGCAACCGGGCGGTACGGTCGATTCGCTGGAGGCGCGCACCGATCTTGACCCCGCCGGTTACGCCGAGCACGCACTTCGGTGGACCAGGCAGGGAGCGACCGTAGTGGGTGGCTGCTGTGAGGTTGGCCCGGCTCACATTGCCGCTCTCGCCGAGAGACTGACCGCACAGGGATACCGTCTCGTGGCTTCCTGAATGCTTTTGGAACAGTGAAGGTCCTGGCTGCTCCTGTCGAAAGAGCTCAGGCCAGCGCCTTCAACGGCGGGTGCAGCCACGCGGGTGCATTCGAGATCACCTTCCGCACGCCGATTGAGGTGCTCAGCCCGATGATCAGCGGAGAGTCCCGCGGTCGTCCTGCGACGTATCTCCGCTGTGCGCACATGACTGCAGGTTTGATCGCCGGCGCTGGTCTCGTGTTTCCATCGGGCTTCAGCTCATTGGGATCCTGGATGGCCCCGACCTGGCTGGGGGGCGGAAGAGACCGGAATCGATCCGAAGCAGCCGGAGAGGAGACCTGCCCGGAAGTCTCCAAACCGCCTCCTTGCTGACGCCCGATCTACGTAATTAAGCGCTGCGAACTTCTGTTGTCCCAAGCCGCTCGCGTTGTGTTGATGAAAAAGCAAGGCATCCACACGCGGACGGATCGTGGCCACGAAACGCGGACACTGAACCTTGCTCTACAGAACCTCCCCATCATCGCAACTCCAGCTTCTCTTCAGCACAATTTCCGCGACAACAAAGGAGGTTCCTGCATGAAGCCACGGATCAGCATGATCACCCTTGGCGTCCGGGATCTGGAGGAGTCGGTTCGCTTCTACGAGCAGGGTCTTGGTCTGCCGAGGATGAATTCACCCCCGGAGGTGGCGTTCTTTACGAGAGGTGGTCGCGGTCTTCTCTACTGCGCAGCCGCCGTGCTGGTTGTGGCCTGCTCGCCATCAGTGGATACGGAGGGCAGGGCCGCCGACTGGCTGGTCGACCTCGGCTCGGTGTATTGCAGTCCCCTTCCCGTGGTCAGTTTTTCGGCAAATCGGGACTGGATGCTTTTCTGGACCCGGTATTTTCATACCGATGCCGACACCGGCAGGCGCTCTCCGATCCTATCGCCGGCACTGCTGGAGGTTGATCGCCGGCGGCTGGTCTTGCCCGCGGGACCGGCCGACCGCGTTGAGGGCCCATCCTTCTCTCCCTCCAGCCTGTGCTGGGATGACGCCGGACAGGGCGTATTCGTGCGCAGCTCCGGCCAGCGAGGTGATGCGGAACGCCCCTGGTATCGGGCCGACATCGGACCCGACTCGGAACTGGTTCCAGTCTCCGCGCCGCCCGAGTCCTGCCGCCGTCCGCCCGAGGTCGAATGGCAATCGCACCGCGAGGCCGTCATCCCCGACGAAGTCCGTGGCGGACTGCAAGTCCTTCGTGACGGTTGCTGCGCGGTCGAACTGCGCCTTGCCGATGGTCGTCCGCTGGTCCGCCACGAGGCCCGCAGTTCGCTGTCCGATCAGGTTTCGGTCGGAAGCTACGCCTGGTCGGATTCCCGAGTGCGGCTGGCCTACACACTGCACGAGGAAACGAGCTGGCGCTTCGCCCGGCCAACCCGCAGCTTTGTCGTGGAGAAGACTGGACAGCCGGATCTGCTGGACGGCCAGGTCTACGCCTTTGCCTGGCGCGGCGACGACGAACTGCTCGCCTGCGCTGCGCGCCCGCGGGCGGAAGGCGGTGGCAGCAGCCTGAAGATGTGGCGCTTCGACGCAGGCAATCGCTGACACGCAATGGTCAACAGAACGACGACGATTTGGAGTCCTGCCAGACTCCGGGGTTTCCAGGGTTCTGGCTGGTTCTACCCCATTGCCCTGATCCTCGTGTTCTCGGCGCTTGCGGGCCTGGTGCCATCCGCCATCCTGCGCGAGGGTCTGCTGGTGGCGTTTCTGGGTGTGGTTACCCTTGCCTCGGGCGCTGTGTCGAGATTTCGAGTCTGGTCACCGCCCAGGAGGTTCGTTCCATGGAACGGGACTGGAACGGGGCCAACATCCTGATTCGGGAACTCGGCCGGGTTTGCCCAGCCATCGGTGGGTTTCGGGTGGAGTTGGCGGGTTACGCGCTGGATGTTCCGCAGGCTGCCGTGACTGCATGGTTCGACGCGCGCGAACGGATCCCTGTGCCCGAGGGTACGGTGCGTCTGTGGGTTTCGGACGACCTGGATGGGCAACCGCCGGCAGCGGAGCCGATGGCGGCGCCTGTCGAGATTTCTTGGCGGGACGGGCAGTGGGAAACGCGAAACAAATCCATTCCGTTCGTCCTGCGACAGGCTCGCCATAACCGGGTTCATCCCATTGCCGGTCGTCGCGAGCCTGTCGGAGGACTCGCTCATCGCGTCCCCAGTCCCTGCCCAAGCTTCCTGCAGCGCATACAGGGAAGGCTGGGCGGCTCGCCTTCTTCCGTGCACTTTTCAGGCTGCCTTGGTATGTGCGAATCGCTACCATTCCGATACAGGAATTGTACAAAGCCCTTCGCTGACGTGATCAGTTCGCACAGGTGCTGTGCCTCAGTGGCGGCGCTAGATGAACCCGCCGTTCGGGTGGAGGTGCCAGCGCGATGGTGCCCGTATCTGGTCCAGAGCCAGGAGACGCCATGAACACCAACGAAGTCAGAAACATCACCGGTGAAGCCATCGGTCCCGTGGACTCCAGCGCAGAAAGGGTCATCGACCTTTCTGGTAGTGCGATTGCCGCAATCTGGAGAGGGCAGAAACAACTGCGGCACCGGTTAACGGAATCCCCGGGGGTTGCGCAATCCAAGCCACCACTCTGGACGTCGAGCGTGAGCCACCGGGGGCGTCTGTCAAAGGCTGCTTCACGGTGGATTGACCACGGACGTTCGCGTCCATTGCCACCCAGACATGAGGGGAACATGGACGCACTGCCAAGTCTTCCTCGGGTGCTGGTGGGCATCCTCGATGTGTTGCAGGATGACGCCCCCGACCTGCGAAAGCTCAGCGATACCATTCTCCAGGATATTGGGCTGACTACCCGCGTCATCGCGGCAGCGAGCTCCATTCCCGATAAGCCTCGACGGGGGTTTGAGTCCCTCGAACAGGCCATGCGGACCCTCGGACTGCCTACGGTCAAGGCCCTCATGATCAAGGCCGCGATACAGCAGCTGTTTGAGCAGTTCAGTCCCCGCAGGCAGCGTTTCCTCAACAGGCTCTGGCGGAGGGCCCTGACCACGGCCAGCCTCGGCAAGGCCCTGGCAGTCCTCACGGGTTACCGCCGCCCCGAAGAGGCCTATCTTGCCGGATTGCTGGCCGATCTTGGACGTCTCGTCCATCTCACCGCCGTTGAATCGGAATACGATCGCTTGCTGACAGAGCCGGCTGACGATGACGATTCACGCCACTTTAACTCTGTGACCGCGGCGTTCGGGCCCGATCAAGTTGAAGCTGCCGTGGCGCTTCTGGAAGGCTGGGGACTGGATCCCTTTATCATCGACGCCGTTCGCTACCATCTCGAGCCGGTGCACAGGATCCGCGACGCGCATCATTTGGCGAAGCTGGTCAACCTGGCCTACGCCATGGCCCGCAGCGAAGTCGTGTCAGATCCGGTGCTGACCTCCGCCGATCTGCTGTTCGGACTGGACGAGGGGCTGACCCGAGAGTTGCACCGTCACGCCGGGGAAGAGGTCGCGCGGCTCGCGACTGCCCTGCAGATCGATAGCCGCGGGGACGCTTCCGAGGTCCAGAGTGACAACGATCGGCACCGGTTGGCCGAACGACTCCAGGACCTGGCACAACTCGAACAATTGAGAGCAGAATTGGCCCAGGTAACGTCGCCACAGGTAGCCCACGCGGCAGTGCAGCGGGCGGTGTTTCTCGCGCTCGGGGTTGAGAAGTCCCTGCTGTTTCTGATCGACCCGGACTCGGCCTACCTCCGTGCATGGACAGAGGACGACGCGGAGCCAACCTTCGTACTGCGGCTGGAAGAAGGGCGCAGTCTCGTCACCGATGCATTGCTCAACCACCGCATGGTTCAAGCGAGGGCACCGGAACGGGGCGGGCTCTCGGTCATCGACCAGCAGATCTTTGGCCTCTGTTCGGCAGAGGCACTCTGGATTCAGCCTCTGGCGAGACGGGAGAAGGATTTCGGGGTGCTGGTTCTCGGTCTCGCACCCGGGCAACTCTCACGCATGCGGGAACGGGCTGCGTTTGTTCAGACCCTCGGAACGCAGATCGTCAGGGCGTTGACCGAACATGAGACCCAGATGGGCTTCGCTGAGACGGCGAACCTCAAACAGAACGTCCGAGAAATGGTTCACGAGGCCAGCAATCCTCTCGGCATCATCCAGAATTATCTTGCCACGCTGCGTATCAAGCTTGGCGAGCACCACGACGCGCATTACGAAATCGGCGTCATCAGGGAAGAGATCGAGCGGGTCGGTCGAATCCTGATGCGCATGGGCGAACACCCGCAAGACTCGGGGCATGGCTCCGCGTCGCTCAACGATCTGGTTCGTCGGGTGACCGATATGTTCGCAGCCTCGGTGGGTGTGGCCCGAAACCTCGCCATCGAGGTGGAACTGTCCCCTGCCGATCCACCCGCGAATCACTCCCCCGATCACATTCGCCAGATCCTCACCAATCTTCTCAGGAATGCGGCCCAGGCTTTGGACAGTGGGGGACGCATCCGTGTCGCGACAAGCGATCCGGTGAGCGTCAGCGGTCGTAGCTATACAGAGCTGGTCATCGAGGACAACGGTCCAGGCCTACCACGGGAAATCATGGATGGGCTGTTCATGCCGGTGGAATCGACCAAGGGCTCGGCGCACCAAGGCCTAGGGTTGAGCATCGTCAAGCGACTGACAGATGAGATGGGTGCCAGTATTCTGTGCAGCAGTAGTCCAGCCGGAACGCGCTTCCAGTTACTTCTCCCCTGTTCCTCAGCTAGCACTGCACAGGCAGCCTGACCGACCAGCGACGCGATGAGGAGCGTCGGCTCTCCCATCAACTCAGGACACTCGTCCAACCAGGCTGGCCGACCGCTCCGGGCCGAAAGCCGAAGTAAGCCAAGAGGTCGCACCTGATAGCTAATGGTCCGCTATGAGGGTGGAAGCGGACCACTTCCGATCGAGGAAATCTAACCGCAGACAGTCGGGAAACGGCCAGCAGGGTGCATGACAACGGCAGGCACGATGATCTGGCCTATGCCCTGTTCAGGCAGCTTGCCTCGAACTCGACGCGCCGAGCAGGTCGGGAGACGTCTTCAAACGTACCATCAAGGCATTCCAGCAAGAGTCCACGAAACCCGGGTTCGCCTTGTTGCCGGTCTGCCCCCCGGAGTATTGTGTACTGCGGGACGTCGCTCACAGGTCGTCTCCCACAGTCCCGGCCGTGATGGCCGGCAGCATTTTTCAGTTCCCGAGGGGGACTGTATGTCCACTCGTCACAGGATGCTCGCACTTGCCGTGGTGGTCGCGCTGGGCGCGCCGACGGCTGCGGGGGCACAGGATCTCAGCTTCACCTACCTCGAGGGCGGCTTCATCGGCGGCTTCGTCAACGACGTGGAGGAGTCCGGGGCGTTCACGGACAACGGCACGTTCGAGGTCGAGAGCGATTCCGGCGGCGGCGGCTTCATCGGCGGCGCATGGCAGTTCTGGGAGAACATGCACCTGTTCGGTGAGTATTCGTCGATGAGTCAGGACCTCGAGCTCAGCGACGGCATCGACACCGACGAGGGTGATTTCGACGTGGTGCGCTGGCGGATCGGTGTCGGCTATGCCTACCCGTTCTCGCCCACAGCGAGCTTCTACGGCCGCCTCAGCTTTGACAATGTCGAGTTCAAGGATGTGCGGGTCGCCGGTTTCGATCTCGAAGCCGACGCCGACGACGACGGTATTGGCGGCGAGGTCGGCATGATCTGGGCGGCGACGCCAGTGCTCCACCTGCAGGGCCACGTGCGCTACACATCGGTCGGCGAGGTGGTTACCGAGGGCTCCGATACCTTCGACTCCGACACCCTGGTCGGCCTGAACGGCCGCTGGTACTTATGGCCTGACATCGCATTGATCACTGGCTACGAGTTCGGCAAGATCACCACCTTGAACGTGGGCGTGCGGTTCACGTTCTGAGTTTTTCAAGCCCGCTGCCTCTCCCACTTGAGCGAGCATGGCCACGAAGCCCCTGCGACTTCCCACGGCCCAGACCAGCGCGGCCGCCTCCGGACCACGGGAGCGCCTCAGCATACCACCGCGATCGACCGCAGCACCGCTTTGCGGCCAGTGCACAGGATTATTGTGCGAGTCAGTGGCGTGTTGTCCGCTTTGGGTCGGCCCCCGGCCTCAGAACGGAGTAGAGGCTTCACTCTGCCTGGAGCGGGCGCACGCACCCGACACCCGCAAGCTCAGGTCGCGGCAGATCTGGATATCGATGTCGAAGAAGACTGACCTGAAGCCTGCAGTTGATCGCCGAGCAGACAGCCGGTCTCCGTATACGGTTCCAAGAGCCGCCGCCGCTCGAGATGCCGGCCGATGCGTAGCGCCGCGATTTGGAACAGCCGGCTGTCGGCGCCTCTACGAGATCGCCCCCTTCAGCATGGCCTCACGGGCCCAGCGCAATCTCGCCAGGCGACGCTGCGCCGACGAACCGATTCAGGGCGCCGGTAAAGGGGTCTCGCCGGCCTGCAGCGCCACACTGATCACGTCACGGTAGTTGCGGATACGCTGCACGAAGTGCACCGGCTCGTAGCCCCGGGCATAGCCATAGCGCGTTCCGGGGTAATAGCGCTTGTCGGCCTTGAGCGGGAGTACCTCCTGCATATCGTCCCAGGAGTCCGGGTTCTTGCCGAGTTCCCGGGCCAGCTCGCGGGCGTCCAGCAAGTGACCGCGACCGATGTTGTAGCTGGCCAGGGCCAGATAGGTACGGTCGGGCTCAGGGATCTCCTCAGGTAGCCGCTGGTGGCGGTCGGCCAGGTAGCGTGCGCCGGCGTCGATTGACTGGATGGGGTCCAAACGGTTCGATACCCCCAGCGACTCGGCGGTGTTGCGGGTCAGCATCATGATACCGCGTACTCCAGTGGGGGATACCGCCTTGGGGTCCCAGTGGGATTCCTGGTAGGCCAATGCGGCCAGCAGGTCGGCGGGCATGCCGGTGGTGTGCTCCGCCTTGAGGAAGGCATCAAGAAAGGCGGGCAGCCGCTCGTCGATGCGCCGGTTGAGGGCCCGCAGATCGACGAAATCGAACTCGCCGATATATCCGTAGTAGCGGTTCTCCATCGCTTTGATCGCGGCGTCCGCCGCGGCGGTATCGCGCCATTCATGGGCCTTCCCGGCTAGGGCCACCTGATCCGCGGCCAGGTACCAGCCCAGCCGGTCGCCGCTGCTCAGGTTCATGGCCACCTCCAGTACGGGAAAGTGGCGGCGAACCACCTTTACGATGTTGGAGTCGGCCAAGGTGCAGCCGACCTCCTGCTTGGCCACGGCGGCCAGCAGCATCTCGGTGGTGCGCGGATCTTCCTCGAAGGTGATGCCGCTGTGGTCATTGGCCAGCGAGGCGAGCCTTTCAGCATAGCTGGAGTCCGCCGTGACGCGGATCTCCACGTCGGCCATCTGTTCCACGCTGCGCGGTAGCGGGCGCGCCTCGCGGTGGCAGACCAGCTGCTCGACGATCGCGGTGTGAGAAGGCCCCGGCAGGAAACGCGCATCGCGGGAAGGCAGATGGGTCAGGCCGGCGGCGGCCATGTGGGCCTCGCCCTCCTCAAGCGCTTGAAGCACGTCGGCGACGGTGTCGAGCACTGCCCATTCGACCTGCCAGCCCCGGTATTCGGCAAAGTGGCTGACCAGGTCGTGTTCGGGGCCGGCGGGGGACTCCTCGCGATCCAGGTACCAGGTTGTGGCGGCGTTGCGAGTCACGACATTTAGGGTGCCGCTCTCTCCGGGAGGGGCAAGGCGCGGGGTCTCTTCGCCGCAGCCGGCCAGCAGCAGGCCGGTCAGCCAAAGGCTGGCCAGCAGTCCGATCAAGGTTCTCTTGGCATATCGCATCAGCAAGTCTCCCGCTGGCTGTCAGGTCACCCTACAAGCTTCGTGGCAGCCTGTCGCAGGCATTCGAGGGCGCGATGTCCCGGTTCAGGTAGTTGACAGCTGCGAGCTGCTCGTCGTCCAGGGATGCGTATGGCCGGTGCCGAAGGTTAACGGGCACTCCCTGTCACGGCGCTGATGGTGATCAGGATGGCCTCCTTCCATGGCACGTCGGTGTAGCGCCCCGCCAGGTGGACGTGGGCGAGCGCGCGTCCCGCAACCGCGGGTCAACCCAAAGCAATGGTGTCATCGGTGTCCGGGTCCTATACTGAGATTCCGTTGATTGGCATGGTCGAGTCCTCCCGCGAAACCCCGATTACGAGTCACGCCCTGACGGGCTTGTTTTTGCCATGCCCTGCCTCGCAGGATTGAACCTATGCTCAAGGCCTTTCGCCACAGTTTCATGGTGTGGATATTGATGGTCTCGCCGATGCCGGGGTTGGTGCAGGCGTCCGATTCGGAGCCGTCGGGCTGGACGGTTGACCTGGAAACGGGGTTTCTCTGGTTCAGCCGCAATCGCGCCCGCATTCCCTCCGATACCGGCACGACCGTCAACCTGCGGGATCTGACTGGAAGCGATGGTGATCCCTACGTGCGCCTGTATGTGGGCTATGACTTCAACGAGCAGCACAGCGTTCGGCTCAACCTGGCGCCGGTAAGAAAGACGGGAACCGGAACCCTCGATCGAACAGTGTTCTTCGACGGCGAACGGTTTGATGCCGATACCCCGACCCGCGCCAACTACAAGTTCGATACCTATCGGCTGACCTATCGTTGGATGTTTCACCGTGGTGAGGACTGGGATCTCGGGGTGGGAGCTGCACTGCTGGTGAGGGATGCTCACATCGAGTTGCGCCAGGGCGATGTGCGCGCCAAGGATGACGATCTAGGGTTGGTGCCGTTGCTGCATCTGTATGGCGCTTATCACTTTACGGATCGCACTTCGCTGGTGCTCGATTTCGAGGGTGCGGCGGCATCACAGGGGCGCGCCGTTGATCTTGCCGTCCAGGTGCGTCACGAGTTGCCGACAGGCTGGCATGTCTACGGCGGCTATCGCACGTTGGAGGGGGGCGCCGATAACAGCAGTGTCTATGCTTTTGCCTGGCTGCATCACGCCTCGGTCGGCATCGGCTACCGTTTTTGATGTCACTACCTGACAGGTGATTGGATCTTGCCCAGACAAACACGGGGCCGTAAAGACCGATTCGCCCGGCTCAATTGGGCGTTGAATGAAGGGAGTGCCAGTCGAAAAGGATAGGAAATCCAACCGACTCCGCCGCAATATCCTTCCGCCCACGGGTACTGTAAGGGTGTGCTGGAAGTGCTTGCTGTCGATAGCGACGCCCGATGGTGGGCGTCGGCTTTACGCTCTAGAGGGGGCACTCGGCCCGCCCGGATGGCTGGCCGGTTTGGGTCGACTACGGTCTACTTCGCCGCCCCACCAGGTCGGCTAATCTGTGATCCCAATGCGTTGAAACCCCAGGATGGGAAACACGAGACCATCAGGGCCGATCAACCCTGCAATCATGTCCGCGTGAGCGGAGATACGTCACAGGGCGATCGCGGGACTCTCCGCTGATCATCGTGCTGCGCGCCAATCGGTGACCCCGCGTAAGCCCTCGGGTGGCCAGAACTCTTAATGTCGTCCCGTACGTAGCCGACCCCAAGTGCCCAGTCGGCGATCACCGCCGGATAATGCAATGCACCCGGATCGTCAAGGTCGATGACGACGGAGCCGAGACGCCTGTTTCTGAGACAAAACGGGAGGAAGGGAGCGAACTCCATCAGGAACTGCCCATCGATCATGCCGACCCTTTGTTCCGCGGTCTGCACCGGGTCATACGCGGCGCCATTCGCGTTCTCGCCGTGCTGATGGTGGCCGTCATTCTGTGGGGGGCGCGCTGGTTGCCTGCTCTCGGGATGAGGATGCGCGGCATCGCCACCGTTGTACCTCAGCCTTCTCCCTGGACTTGATGCTTGGTCGCCAAGAGCTGGCTGTGGGGGACGTGCAGGAGCTCGGCGAGCTTGCGCACCAGGTATTCCTCGTTTTGGTGCAATATCGCGTCGCCGTAGGCGATCCGCCAAAGCTCGCGCACCAGCGCGACCCGCTCTCCGGGGCCGTAGTGGCGGTTGATCAATGAGGTGAACTGGAAGTAGTCGGTCGCGTCCTTGCTCTCGGCCTCGGCCAGGGCAAGTAGCTCCCGGGTCTCCTCGGGCGTCAGCTCGAAGCGTTCGCGCACGGCCGTCTCTACCCGCGAGCACTCCTCGGCGCGCGCGGTCTCGTCCATTCGCGTCATTTCCAGGAGCAACGCGGCAACGGCCAGGCGCAGCCGGTGGGCCTCGTCCTGCTCCGTGCCGCCGGGGCTCAGATTGCGTTCGAAGAAGTCTCTGATGGCATTGAGCATGTGGCTTCAATCCGCGGTGGGGGCCGGCGCCGGGTCGCGGCGCTGCCCCGCGACGTCTATGACGGCAGTGTAAAGCATCCGTTCGGTGGCTCGCAGCCGGTACTCTTGCCCGCTGGTTGGCACCTGTGCGATGGGGAAATATTCCGCTCATACCGGCGACTTCACCAGCGTGAAGAGCGCGACCGAATGGACCCGTACGCTGGAGCGCGGTGACTGGAAGGTGAACACGCGAACCCGTACCTGCATTACCTCGCCCGCCGCGCGAGCCGTGCAGCGGTGCCCTGAGGTATTCTGAACGCAGGCCCAGTCCAGCGACAGAACGGCATGGGATTCATCCGTCTCTTTCCGCTCCCGGAGATCCATCCATTCGACCCCGCCCGCTTCGGCTACGGCGATCCGGCACGCGTCCACGCGATCCCGCGCTTCGCCGCGCCCGAGTGGGTGGTCGGCGTTGGCGAGATCGCCCGGTACGAGGATTGTCCCCTGTACATCGTATCGCCCGAGGAGCCGAATGCGCTGGTCGACGGTGTCCGTCTCCAGCTGCGCTCCGGCGACTGGCTGCTGGTGGCCAACGATTCGATGGACGAGGCCGAGCACCTCGAAGGCCTGCTGGAGATCGCGATGAGCGGACGCGTCGTGACCCTGCCGTTCTCCCTTTACCTTCGTGAGGGCGAGGCAGGTTGACGCACCTGGGCTGTCACTCGGCGGTTCCTGTGGGAGGCCCCGCCGACCCCGGTGATCAGGCCGTGGTCGGGCCCGACCGGAGGCCGCTTCCCTGCAGGGAGCGCGCGACAGGGAGCGGCCTCAGGCAGTATCGCGTGCCCGTTGGTCAGGGGCGCTACCAGCTCTTGTAAGGGAGGAACTTCCCGTTCCAGGTGACCTTGACCCGGTCACCCTTGGGATCCGGAACCTTTTCGATATCCATGGTGAAGTCGATGGCGCTCATGATGCCGTCACCGAACTTCTCGTGAATGAGTTCCTTCATGGTGTCTCCGTACACGTTCACGGCCTCGTAGAAGCGGTAGATCAGAGGATCGGTCGGGATGGCCTTGTCCCAGGTCTTGTGCGGGAAGGCCTCGAGCGCCGTGGACACCGCGGAGTCCAGCCCGAGATAGGAACACAGGCGCTCTGCGGATGAACCGTCCAGGTGATTCATCCCAAGGCAGGCCGAGGTGACGTAGACCTCGTGCATTCCGGCGGCCTCTGCGATGTCGCTCCAGCGGCAGCCCTTGTCGAATTTGGCCTTCAGGATCGTTTCGGTCATTTCAATCTTGGTCATCATGGGTTGTTCCCTCTGGTTGTTTCCTCAAACGCAAGTCGGAAGGTCTCGCAGGTGGACAAGGCTCGATGGGTGATCGGTCCGGGGTGATCGCGGCCCGGGGTGATCGGCCGGCGGCGATCCGGTAGTCATCCGGTTCCGCCGACAACCCTGGGTGTGCCGCCTGGGTCGGGGACTCCGGTCCCCCTGACCGGGTTGACCGAGCGGGGCTGCTGTCCGGGACCGCCGACTCGGCCCTGAAGGGATTTGGAGCGAGTGATCAGAAAGTCCACGAGGTGATTGCGGATCGTGTAGTACTCCGGGTGCTGATGGATGGCGGAACGATCGCGCGGGCGGGGAATGTCGATGACAACGGACTCGGCGATGCGCGCATCCGGTCCGTTGGTCATCAGCATCACGCGATCCGCCAGCAGGATGGCCTCATCCACGTCGTGGGTGATCATGAACACGGTCTGGTGAGTGCGGCCCCAGATCTCCAGCAGTTCGTCCTGGATAACGCCCCGGGTCAGCGCATCGAGCGCGCCAAAAGGCTCGTCCATCAGCAGGAGCTTGGGTTCGATGGCGAAGGCCCGTGCGATCCCGACGCGCTGACGCATGCCGCCCGACAGCTCTGACGGCTTCTTATGCTCGGCCCCTGCCAGGCCGACCATCTTCAGGTAGCTCAGGCTGTGTTCGCGGACCTGCCGCCGCGACCATTCCGGCCAGCGGGCGCGCACGGCAAAGGACACGTTTCCGAGCGCGGAGAGCCATGGGAGCAGGCTGTGATTCTGAAAGATCACGCCCCGGTCCCTGCTGGGTCCGCTGACCTCCTTGCCATCCATCACGAAGGCGCCCTCGCTCGCCGCGTCGAGGCCCGCCAGAATGTTGAGGATGGTCGATTTTCCGCATCCGGAATGACCGATCACACAGATGAACTCGCCCTTTTCGATGGTGAAGTTCACGTGCTCGAAGACCGTGAGCGGCGGTTGTCGTCCCGGCTGCGGGAACGTTCGGGCGAGGTTCTCGACCTCGATGAAATGCAGGCTCATTCAATGTCTCCTTATTCCTGGTAACGCAGGAACCGTCCCGCCTGGGCAAGGGCCGCATCGAGGAGCATGCCGACGACACCGATCATGATGATGGCGAAGATCACGGCCGCGATATCGAGGTTGTTCCACTCGTTCCAGACGTAGTAACCGATTCCGGTGCCGCCCACGAGCATTTCCGCGGCCACGATGACCAGCCACGAGATGCCGATGGAGATCCGCATGCCGGTCAGGATGGTTGGAGCGGCGGCCGGGAGGATCACGAACAGGGCGGTGCGGAGGCTGGACAGCTCGAGCGTACGCGCGACGTTCAGCCAATCGCGTTTGACGGATGCCACTCCGAAGGCCGTGTTCACCAGCATGGGCCAGATCGAACAGATGAAGATCACGAAGATCGCCGAGGTCGCCGCGTCCTTGATCGTGAACAGGGCGAGCGGCATCCAGGCCAGCGGGGAGATCGGCTTCAGGATCTGGATATACGGGTTGAGGGCATTGTTCAGCACCGGCGACATGCCGATGACAAAGCCGATTGGAACCGCGACGACCACCGCCAGTGCGAAGCCGGCCAGCACCCGGCCCACGGAATACATCAGTTGCAGGCCAATGCCCTTGTCGTTCGGGCCGCTGTCGTGGAAGGGGCGCGAGAGTTCCTCCCAGGCCAGGCCGAAGACCTCCGTGGGCGCGGGCATGCCGGCCCCGGATCCGGCACCCAGGCCCATCATGATTTCGTACTCCGTCAGTTCGCGTTCCATAGCCCCTGGGGGCGCGGTGGCCAGTTGCCACGCCCCCAGGAAGACCGCGAGAAACAGGACCGACAGGATCGCCGCGCGGATTTTCAGACCGGCCATGATCAGGTCCTGCGGATCGTGAAGCTGTTCAGGTAACCATCCGGGTCGGTGTGGTCGAATACCTTGCCCATCACCGTGAAGTTCTTGTAGGTCTTCTCCGGCGGTTCGTACCCGAGTTCGCGCATGATCTCGCCGCACTCGGTGGCCAGGAAGACCTGCTCCGCGACGCCGTTGTAGTCGACGTCACGGCGCAGGTAGCCCCACCGCTTCATCTGGGTCAGGATCCAGACGGCCATCGAGTGCCAGGGGAAGGGATCGAAGTCGATGCGCTGGGGTTCATCGACGATATTGCCGAGACCGTCGGCGAAGCGTCCGGTGAGGACCTGCTGCAGCACCGGCACCGGCTGGTTCAGGTAGGCGGTCGGGGCGATGGCCTCCGAGATCTCGCCACGGTTCTCCGGATCGGAGGCGTACTGGGTTGCGTCAACGATGGCCCGGAACAGGGCGCCATAGGTGTTCGGGTTCGTCTCGGCGAACTCCTGTGAGCAGGCGAATGCGCAGCAGGGGTGTCCTTCCCAGATCTCCTTGGTCAGCAGGTGGATGAAGCCGATGCGATCCCACACCGCGCGCTGGTTGAAGGGGTCGGGCGCCAGATAGCCGTCGAGGTTCTCGGCGCGCAGGTTCGCAACCATCTCCGGTGGCGGGACCACACGGATCTGAATGTCCTGGTCCGGGTCCAGCCCGTGTTCGGCCACGTAATAGCGGAGCAGGAAGTTGTGCATCGAGTATTCGAACGGCACACCGAAACGGAAGCCCTTCCACTGACTGGGATCGCGCTTGTCCTTATGCTTGTTGTGCAGGGTGATCGCCTGTCCGTTGATGTTCTCGACCGCCGGCATGATGAAGGGCTCGGCAGTGGAGCCGAGTCCGAGGCTCATCGCCAGGGGCATCGGCGACAGCATGTGGGACGCGTCGTATTCGCGGTTCAGCGACATGTCGCGGGAGACCGCCCAGCCAGCCGTCTTGATCACCTCCACATCAAGACCGTAGCGCTCGTAGAAACCCATCGGATGGGCCATGATGATCGGCGTCGCGCAGGTGATCGGCACGAAGCCAACCTTGAGCTTCGTCTTTTCCAGCGGTCCCACGCTGTCCTTGACCGCGGCCTTCAGGGCGTCCAAGGGGAAGATGCTGCCGAGGGCAGCGGCAAAGGTGGCGCCGCCGATCAGCTTCAGGAATCGCCGTCGATCCACCTCGCTGTGGTTGAACACGGCGCGTACCACCGCGCTCTCGACGGCGCGGTCGATCACCGCCTCCTGGTCCATCGCCGGTTCGGTCGGGGTGTGGTAGTGCGCCATCTCCAGGGGCACGTCCTGGCCATCGATCCGGGTGTGATGATGCTGGCAGCCGGGGCCGCAGACATGGCCCTCGGCACCGTGCTCCCGGGCCTCCTCGGCGTGGCTGTGCATCAGGTCGCTGTCAGGGTCGAATGGGTTCTGCAGGCTCTTGGTCGTCATGATCTGGCTCCGGGTGATGGTTGCGCGGACCGGCCATGGCGTTGGCATGGCGCGTGCTGCGTTACGGCAAAGCGCTCCGGAATCGAGCCCCGGGGCTGGTCACGGCACCAGGTTGGGGCGAAATTCAGTCGCTTGTACCGGCGGAGTACGCCTTGGCGTCTCGTGAGCTACCCAAGCACCTGTCATGCCAACAACTGAACGGGATCTGCAACACCATGAAACATGGATTAAAACGCGACTTGAGCATCGGGGAACCGGCACTACGGGATTTCGTGCTCCACGATCTTTCGTGGCATGCACCACGAGAGTTCGTGGGGCACGGCGGGGGCCGTGGGCCCGCGCAAAGACAGGCAGCGGAGGCTTCCCATCGGCAGCTATTCGCGCAGAGCGCGGAGGCCATGGTGTTGCTCGATCCATGGGGCGATCGGGTCGTGGATGCGAACGCTTCCGCCTCCACGCTGTTGGAAATTCCGCTCGATGAGCTGATAGGCCAAAGGGCGAGCGGGCTGCACCCGGGACAGCTTGCGGATCTCCAGGTATTCACGGAAGAGGCCCTGGAACGGGGTCATGCCCGCTCGGAGATGCTGGAGCTCCGGCGGTCCGACGGCTCGCGAAAGGCGTTGGAGTACTCGGCCACCCGCGTCGAGTTGCGCTCCAGGGTGCTGGTCTTCGCCGTGATCGATGACCTGCAGTCGCGGCGCATGCGCTGTGCGCGGCGCGAGACGGTTCACCGGATCCGGCGCGGGGATGCCTGGTGGCGGGATGCCGAGCAGTTCTTTCGTGACCTGGAGCGGGAAAACCGCCTCATCCTCAGCGCGGCCGGGGAAGGTATCTATGGAGTCAACGCCGATGGAGTGACCACCTTCGTGAACCCGGCGGCGGAGCGGGTGCTTGGCTGGACGGCTGCGGAGATGGTCGGAAAGACGATGCACGATCTCGTGCACCACTCGCACCAGGACGGCAGGCACTATCCCGAGAAGGAATGCCCGATCTACGCGGCGTTCCGCGACGGAATCGTGCACCGTGTCGACAGCGAGGTCTTCTGGCGCAAGGATGGCAGGCCGGTGTTCGTGGAGTACACCAGCACCCCGATCCGGGATCGGGGGATCCTGATCGGGGCGGTGGTGGTGTTTCGGGACATCACGCCCCGACGGGAGGCCGAGGAGCGCCTGCGGGGGGCTTTGGCCGAGGTCAACCAGCTCCGGGAGCGCCTGGAGATGGAGAACGCTTATCTGCAGGAGGAGATTCGCACGGAATGTGCCTTCGACGGCATCATC
Source organism: Thioalkalivibrio sp. (assembly GCF_041690275.1). NCBI lineage: Bacteria > Pseudomonadati > Pseudomonadota > Gammaproteobacteria > Chromatiales > Ectothiorhodospiraceae > Thioalkalivibrio > Thioalkalivibrio sp. The sequence continues at coordinate 6,693 of NZ_JAWLHP010000042.1, read as the reverse complement.
GGAACCAGTGCCCCAATCCGCAAGGTGGTCGAGCAGATCGAGCTGGTTGCGCCGACGGAGGCCAGTGTACTCATCGTTGGCGAGTCGGGCACCGGCAAGGAGTTGATCGCGCATGCGATCCACTCGGCCAGCGCACGCTCCGAACGTCCCCTGATCCGGGTCAATTGCGCCGCGATCCCGCGGGAGCTGTTCGAAAGCGAATTCTTCGGCCATGTGCGCGGCGCGTTTACCGGAGCGACCCGTGATCGTGTCGGTCGTTTCGAGCTCGCGGACGGGGGCACCCTGTTCCTCGACGAGATCGGAGAGATCCCGCCCGAATTGCAGGGCAAGCTGCTGCGTGTGCTGCAGGATGGCCAGGTAGAGCGTGTCGGGGAGGAGCAGACCCGCACCGTGGATGTCCGCGTGATTGCCGCGACAAACCGCAACCTCGAAGAGGATGTACGGCGAGGGCGCTTCCGTCAGGATCTCTTTTTCCGGCTGAACGTTTTTCCGATCCAGTCGGTGCCGCTCCGCGAGCGTCCGGACGACATCCCTCCGCTGGCTGCCGAATTCGTGAAGCGGGCCTGCAGACGGGCGAAGAAGGCGGGTGTAAGACTGACCCGGGGGGATCTGCGGTCACTTCTTGCCTACGACTGGCCCGGCAATGTGCGGGAGCTGGAGAACGTGATCGAGCGGGCGGTGATACTCGGCCACGGGGGGCGCCTCCGGCTCGAACTGCCAGCCCGGAATAAGTCCCGCGAGGCCGCTGCGTTACCTCCTGACTGCGCATCGGCAGAGCCTCCCGGCGATGCGATCCTGACCGAGTCGCAGCGCCGTCAGCGCGACCGCGAGAATATCCTGGTCGCCCTGAAGGCCTGCAACGGCAAGGTCTTTGGCAAGGGAGGTGCGGCCGAGCTGATGGGGATTCCCCCGACCACGCTGTCGTCGCGCATGAAGGTCCTCGGCATCACGCGAGGTCAGGTTCTGGCAGCGGAGCAGGCAGATACCGGCTAGCAGGTCATGCGAGCGTTGGACTCCTAAGTATCCGCATGGCCGTCCCGGACAATTGCCGGCTGGAACGGCCCGGGGGCGCGCCCTCGATCGGCTCAGCATTACACCCCCACAGTCAATCTTGGTATGGTCAAGGGGTTTGCCGGGGTCGAAACGGGCCCGGCCGGTAGTCGGTCTGCTGCCGGGCTGGTCTTCGCCTCCGCGGCCAGAAAGCGGCTATCGCGTCCCGCCCGCAATGGACCGGGTGGACAGAAGGCCGCCTTGGCAGAGGAGGCGGCCCGAAAGCCCGGTTGTGCCCACGCCTGTCCGGATCCCTCAAGGCCCCTGACCAGGAGTCCGTATGTCCCTGGATCTGACGTTCATAACCATCGGTCTTCTGTTCCTGCTGGGACTGGTTGCGGATGAGGTCGGACGCCGCACCCTTCTGCCGCGCGTCACCCTGCTGCTGGCCTGCGGTGTCCTGGTGGGGCGCTCGGGATTCGACCTGCTGCCGATCGAGATGGAGATCTGGTACGAGTTCTTCTCCATTCTGGCGCTGACCATGGTGGCGTTCCTGCTGGGCGGTATCTTCGAGCCCGCGACGCTGCGGCGTCACGGGCGCGAGATCATGGTGATCTCCATCGCGATCGTGGTCACCACGTTGGTGGTCGTGTCGGGAGGCCTGTGGCTGATCGGGGTCGCGCCCGCGTTGGCGTTGCTGCTGGGCGCAATCGCCACCGCCACCGCTCCAGCCGCCGTGCAGGATGTACTGCGGCAACATGGGCGAGGCGGGTCGTTCGCGGTGAAGATCAAGGGCATCGTGGCCATCGATGATGCCTGGGGCATCATCGCGTTCAGTATCGCGCTGGTACTGGCGGCCATGCTGACCGGGCGGACAGAGGACGATCTCTGGCTCCACGCGGTCCGGGATCTGGGTGGCGGTATCGCCCTCGGTGCGGCGATCGGCGTGCCGGCTGCGTTTCTGACCGGGCGACTACGTAAGGGTGAACCGATGCAGACCGAGGCCCTGGGCATCGTTTTCCTGACGGCAGGCACTGCGCTCTGGCTGGAGGTGTCGTTCCTGGTGGCCGGCATCACGGCAGGCGCGATAATCGTCAATCTCGCCCGCCACCATGATCACGCGTTCCACGAGATCGAGCATATCCAGTGGCCGTTCATGATCCTCTTTTTCATCCTTGCCGGCGCATCGCTTGAGATCGGACGGCTGATGGAACTCGGTATGATCGGGCTCGCCTTTATTGGATTGCGCATCGCCAGCCGCATCCTCGGCGGCTGGGTAGGTGCCGGGCTGGGACATTCACCTGGCAGGGAACGGCCATGGTTCGGGGTGGCGCTGATGCCGCAGGCGGGCGTCGCGATTGGCATGGCACTCGTTGCGGCGAATCATTTTCCCGAAATGGCGGGCACTATACTGGCGCTCACCATCGGCACCACCGTTGTCTTCGAGCTATTGGGTCCGCCGGCCACCCTGATGGCCCTAAGACGGAATCAGCACTGAAGACGGTACGGCCCGCCGGACGTGGCGTTGCACGGATCGCGCCTCGCTCAGACAGCGCCGTGCTCACGTTCCGTCCGGCATCGGTTCGACGCGAGCCGCCTTCGGGGCCTCCTTGCGCCGCAGGATCTCGAGTGCCAGGCTCTTGTTCGGAAAGACGTTTTCGCGTCCGATTTCGTCAAGCAGTCCGGCGCGCTCCATGGCCTCCCGCACCTGCTTCTTCAGCCCGCTGAACATCAGCGTGCAATCGGCGGCCTTGAGATCGGTGAGCAGCGACCGCACCTTGTCGATCCCGGATGCATCAATGCGGTTGATGCTGGTCCCGATCACCAGCACGGCGCGTGCATTCGGGTTTTTTGCCACTGCGTCCATCACCGCCTCTTCGAAATGTGCGACATTCATGAATACCAGTGAGGCATCGAAGCGCAGGACCACGAAGTCCTCTCCCGCCGGGCGGAGTTCATGGCTGATGGCGCCCGCCAGCGAGCCATCCGGCTGGAGGCCCTGGATCTCCGAGCGGGGACGGACGGTTCCCATCAGGAACAGGAGCGTGGCGAGAACCACACCCACGATTACGCCCATCGCGAGATCGGGCGCCATGTAGAGTGTGACGACGAAGGTCAGCAGTCCTGCGGCCCCATCGGCGTGCTGAATCTTCCATGCATCGAGAAGGGCGCGGAAGTTCAGCAGTCCAAAGACCGCCGACATCACGATCGCCGCGAGTACCGCCAACGGCAGGTGATAGAGATAGGGTGTCAGCAGAAGCATCGTGACGATCACGCCGATCGCGCTGACGATCGCGAAGAGCCCGCTTTGCGCACCGGAACGCGCGGCCACCGCGGAGCGCGAGAAGGAGCCGCTGACGGTGTACGACTGGAAAAAGCTTCCGATAATGTTGGCCAGGCCCTGGCCCACCAGTTCCTGGTTGGCGTCGAGCTTCTCGCGCCGCTGCGCGGCCAGGGCCCTGGAAATGGAGGTCGCCTCCATGAAGCCGATCAGGGCCATCACGAAGGCCGCGGGCAGCAGCGCCGGGATCACGTTCCAGTCCAGCACGGGGAGCTGGAAGGCCGGCAGGCCCTGAGGAATGTTGCCCACCACCCGGCCACCACCCGACAGCTTGATCGCGTCGGGCTCTGCATGGACCAGCCGCCAGGCAGGGTCCGCATCGCCCCCCTCGCGCGCGCGGAACACGGCGCTGTCGTCGGTCGCCGCCTCACGCGTTAGCGCTTGACGGTGAGCCTCGATCCGGAGATCGCTCAGACGTTCCTTCAGTCGCGCCTCTTCGACGCGCAGGCGCGCCAGGCGCACCGCGAGTTCCGCAGTGTCAGATCCCGAGGCCTCGGCCCTCTTGAGTTCGGGACCGATTTCGCCGATTTCGGTGGACGTCTGGTCCAGTTCATTGCGCGTCCGGGCCACTTCGAGAAAGAGCTCCCGCACCTCTTCGGTGGCAATGTCTTCCGGCTTGACCGTCTCGCTCTGCTCGAAGCCCGTCAGCGCACTGATCAGCGTCCCGAGAACGACGACGACGAGGACGCCGGGCAGCTTGGGCATCACCCGGCTCATGCCAATCAGCGCGACCAGCGTTCCGACCCCGAAGGCAACCGTCGGCCAGTGTGCGTATGGCAGTTGGCCCACCACGCCGAGGAAATCCGTCAGGAAGGCACCGGTATCCGGCTTCGGGACATTGAAGAAGGTATTCAGCAGTGACAGGCCGATGATCAGGGCGGCGGCGTTCGTGAAACCGACCATCACGGGGTTGGACACGAAGTTCATGATGATCCCGAGCCGGAACAGGCCCAGGAACAGCCGCATCAGGCCGACCATCAGCGCCAGCAGGATGGAGAGCTGGATGAAGTAGTCGGTGCCGGCCACGGCGAAGGGCGCCAGCGAGGCCGCGGACAGCAGGGAGAGCATCGCGACCGGTCCGGTGTGCAGGAATCGCGACGACCCCCACAACGAACCAATCACCACGGGCAGCGACGCGGCATAGAGTCCATACACCACTGGCAGGCCGGCGAGTGCCGCGTACGCCATGCTCTGGGGCACCAGAACCATCGCCACACTGAGGCCGGCTATCACATCGGCCCGCACACCCGCAGGCGACATCGGGAACCAGGAAAGGAATGGAAACAGGCGATGGGCGAGGTCCTTCATTGGCGCACAATCCGTTTGGAATGAATCGGTGAACAGATCAAGATCCGCCGGGCCGCGGCACTGGGGGTGCGGCTGACGGGGGGATAAGTGTATCAAGCGATCAGGACTTGGCGAGCATGTCGCCGGTCTCGGGACCGGGCAACCATCACGACGGGTACCTCAAGGGCGAGATCGCCGGCGAGAAGCTGGTGACCGAGATCGCCGCTTTCGTCGCACACCCGAATTCGAGTCGAACGCCGCGGCCCCGAAGCACCCCCAAGGCCCGCTCCGGGTTGCCCAACAGATGCCGAATGTGCGGGTTCGGTGTCCGCTCGCCCGGCTCTGGGTCATATTCCTCGATCCGCCGCCGCGCCCGGTCGTCTTCGAGGAAGGATCACCGGCTCGTCGTCGAGGCAGGTGCAGCTCTCGAGCGCATATTCGATCCCGTCGGTCGCAATGGCCGATGCCGATGGATGGGCGTTGCCGTAGCGGGCCGTTCCATGTTGAGATCGGAACCGGTCTTCGCCCGGCGGTGCCGATTACGGCGGTGCAGGAATCTCGACTCGAGGATCCCGGCTGGTTAATCCGATCGACCCACCGCGGGAGGACGCGGGCCGTGTCGCGGCGAACCTGCATGCCAGGCCGTCGGCCATCGGTGGTTTCGTCGCGGAGACCGAACCTCGGCACTTGGTCCTCTCGCATCTGATGGCGCGCAGTCTGCACGACCTGGATGCTCAGCTGGCACGGATTCGAGAGCATTATTCGGGGCCGGTGACGGTCGCCGAGGATCTGTCCTGTCATGCCGTGGATAGCATGGAGTAGGCAGGCGAACAGCACGGATACGTGTTAAGCCGGACGGCCGCACGCCCGGGTGGCATCCAGGCTGAAGCAGGCGATGGATTCGGGCACCTTCGGACCATTGCGCGGGGCGGCGATCCGTAATCCGGGAAGCCGCTGGCTGTGCCCGGTTTTTTCGAGGCACTAACTACACTGGGCGAAAATCGAGATATCCGGTCGGTTCCTTGCCAGGCAGGTGTCTGCCGATGCCCACAATCGACGAGGTGATAGACCATGGCCGAGAATCCAGTCATTGCGATCAACATGAGCAAGGTGACAAATACGCCCGAGTCTTACGAGAAGATGAACAGGATCGGGCCAAAGGTCTGTATTACGACGGCCAAGCATCCCGGCTTTCTGGGATTCGAGCAACTGATTCAGACGGGTATTCACCCCATGGGCGGCCGTTACGGCGGCGGCGCCCTCGACATGCGCGAGACACTCAATCCGATTGGCATGTTCCAGTACACCGTCTGGAAGGATGTCAAGTCTCACGAGGAGATGCACTACGAGCAGTTCGACACCATCTACGAGCTGTGCGGCGCCTGTCTCGACATGCTGGTGGAGGGCCCCTGGGAACCGCTGTACGAGATCCGCTCCGCCGATCTGCCCACGGTACTGGGCATGACGGATATACCGCATACGCTTGGGGCCAGTTTTGCCAACCAGCAACCGGTGCCGAAGGTCGCGCTGGCCTCCCAGCGCTCCGTGGTCGTCGGGGATCACTGGGTCATGGATGGACACGAGGAGGCATTCGAGGAGGGGGCCAGGCAGACTCTGGAGTGGCTCAGGCAGCGCGCCCCCGGGATGATCGGCTGGATGATCCTGAAGCAGATCGGTGTCTCCGCGATTGGCTCGTTCCAGCTGGATCCGGAGGGAGCGACCAAGGCGACATTGGGCGCGAACCCACCGCGCTATGCGACCAATTACGGAACCGCCCCGACCGAGAACCCGCCGATTCCTGCGCAGACACCCACGCAGTATTTCGTCCACATGGAATGGGAATCGCCGGAGCATGCGCACCAGGGTCTGGGCAAGGCGCTGGTGAACTATGAGCTGCTGCAGATCCATAACAACGGCGTTCTCGCCCATCTGGATCGGGGGCCGTACTACATGATCTTCGCGCCCATGATGGAGGAGGGCACCTGGCGCGAGCATCTCGTGACCTGACCCCGCTCCGAAGATCGGGTGATAAAGCCACGGGTCAAGAGGGGGGTCAACACGAAGGTCGAGCAGTT